>JAFVCK010000040.1 GCA_017479265.1 Bacteroidales bacterium
ACTAATTGAGTCCCGGGAAATGAGGGACGGTAAGTCTGAATACATTCAGTACGAGGTTGATTTCATTGTAACCAATGGCATAGACAAGTACTATATCCAGTCCGCCTATGCTATGCCCGATGACATTAAGAAGAACCAGGAACTGAATCCGCTCCGTAAGATTGGAGATTCTTTCCAGAAGATTGTCATACAGGGGGACGATATCGCCACCTACACCAACGATGACGGAATCATCTTCATGGGGCTGCATCAATTCCTGATGAATAGCGACATACTGAAATAGGGCAATCGGAATTTATTGCTATTTTGCAGTAATTCGACCGGACGAGACATAAAAAACATCCCGGTCATTTCTGGCCGGGATGCGTCATGAGTATTATAAAAACTAGTAGTTAATCGTAAAGCTGCTTGCTCTAACCTGAGCACCGAGCGTAACGCTTACAGAAGAGGCATTGACATCTGACACTGTAACAACTGTGTCAGAAGCAACTGCTGTGCCGCTGGTAAATGAGCTATTTGCTAAAGCTGAAGCATAAGACGCTGTGTCACAAGCGACCTCGATACTGGAGATGGTATTGGAAGCAGAGGTAATTGTAATCGTCCAACCCGCATAGAATCGAGTAAGATTGGTTTCCGTGCTCCTGAAAGCTGTGTTGGAATTGCCTTTAACAGCAGTAATGGTAATGTCACCATTAGTCCAGGTCGCGGTCTGCGCAGCGCCTTCACCTGTTACAACAGCTTCGCTAGCGAAGGTCTCAACAGTAACGGGCTCTGTAGAAGGCTGGACCGAAGGATCCTTGACTGTAATGGTGTAAGATGCAGAACCTTCATTATACTCGTCGGTTTCGGCTGCAACGGCCTTGATTATAGTAGTACCGACAGCAACGATTGTAACAGCACCTGTAGAAGCATCAACAGTAGCGACAGCCTCATTGGTAGAAGAATAAGTTACAGTTGTCTGTGCACCGCTGAGAACGGGAGCAGTAAACTCATCACCAAAATTGATAGTTACACTCGCAGGGTCGAAAGAGAGAGTCTGAGCAGTCTTGGATGCACCTCCATTAAGAGAATAAAGATATGCAGCACCCTTGCCCTGGGTCTCATAAACATTGTACTTTTCGTAATATGTTACAGGACCATAGATGACAACTGCGTCTCCTACTTTGACATCGGTATCGCCGGAAGCATATTTGACATTGTTCAGATAGTTAATCTGATATGCCTCAAACTGAGTTCCGGCTGCAGTACCATCTTCAGAGATATAGAATGTAGCCTGACCATAGCTACTCTCTGCAAAATGACCATTATTTGCGAAGGAACTGATGATACCTGCTACATAAACAGCAGCGGAGTTGCCGGCATCAACATATGCCTTTACACCTGCGGGGTTGAAAGGATTCTCAAGAGTACCGTCACCCTTGGCAACTTCTTCCTTGGCAACTACATCCTCCTTGGTAACACCATTGAGAGAGTAGAGATAAGCACTGCTGGTTTCGTAAACAGAACCGTTGTAAAGCGTGACTGTTCCATAGATGATTACCTCATCGCCAACCTTAATCTGAGTATTGTGGTCATTCTCGCTGTTGTAAATCCAAGTCTTGTCCTCAAGGAAGTTAATCTTGTAAGCCTCGAACTTCAGGTCACCATCAGCGATATAGAAGGTTGCATTGGATGAAGAAGAATATTCATTGACAATTTCGCTGATAACGCCCTTTACATAGACCTTGTCAGAACCTGCATTGTCGATATAATCTATGACTCCTGCTACATTGAATGGATTCTCAAGAGTACCATTGCCATTGTCAACGGGCTGCGTGGTCTCGTTGACGGTAATCTTGTACTCTGCGGTCTTGCCTTCGAAGGTAGCGACTACGGTGTATTCGCCGGCCTTGGTAAGGTCATAACCTGAGAAGGTAGCCTCGACCTCCTTGGTGGAGTCGTCGCTGTAGGTTGCTATAACTGTAGGAGCAACGAACTCGTCGCCTACGGTGTACTCGGTCTTTGCGCCATCGGCGATAGCGATGGAAACGAGAGTTACCTCGGTTACAGGTTCCTCGGAAGGATCCACAACCTCACCGCCCTCGCCATAAGTTACGGTAACAGTAGCAATTCTCTTGTTGCCGGTGGTACCGTCAATGGTAAAGACGACCTTTGAAGCAGAACCGGTCCAGGTGTCCCAAGCATCTTCTGCAGCGAAAGCACCGGAATCAGCAAGGATAGCCTTGGTAGCAGTGTCACCGGAACCAAAGGTAAATTCAACCTTTGTAATGGTAGCACCGGAGAGAGTCATGGTGTTTCCACCGTAGAAACGAACAGCGTCACCGGCTGTGTAATATTTAGGAGCATTGTTGTTTGTACCGGCATCAGGGGTCAGCGTGATGGGCTCTTTAACCTGCTCTGCGAGTACAGCACCATTTTCAATACCAAGATTCTGGGTCAGGTCAAATGTAACCTTTCCACCCTCTCCGGGGGTAGGCTCGTCAGAAGGATCGACGACAGGCTCATCAGCCTTGACAACGACCTTCTTGCCTTCGGCGGTGTCGGCCTCCTGGTTCTTCCAGGTGTAGCCCTCGACGAGAGTTACATAGGTGAGTTCGTCGGTGTTGTTTTCGCCACGGACTATGGTCTCGACGGAACCTGCAAGCTCGACATTACCCTTGAGGATTTCGACGGTCTTGACAACGACACCTGCACCGATTACGAGGGTGTTGCCGCCGGTGGTGGCGATGACCTTGGTCACTGAACCGTTGCTGAGCACTGCGTGTGCGGCAGGGGCGTTGATGACAATTTCATCGAGGTTGGTGTCGGCAGGGACATTGACATTGATGTTGCCGGAGTATGCTGCGGCAGCACCTGCGTCGGTGACAGTCAGAGAAGAAACACCCTCGTCGAAGGAAGTGACGTTGATAGTGATGTCGGAAGCTGCTGTTCCGGCAGGAATCTGGATAGTGGTATTCTCTTCCTTGACAACACCCACGGTGTAGGAAACCTCACCCTGCTGGTCCTTATTGTCAACAAGAGCCTGGTTGACATCGTCCACGTCGTCAGCCTCGACCTTGAGCTCCTCGTCGAAATCGGGAGTATCGAAGATAGGATCTACGGTGATGTTGAAGGTAGCGGTAGCAGTGAAGATATTACCTGCGATATTGGAACGGTGATTACGCTGTACGGGGACGTTGTCCTGGGAGAATTCAAAGTTCTTGACTTCACCGCCGTTCACAGAGTAGTTCACATCGAAATCAACAGTGTAATTGGACTTTGTGGCTGCGAGAACATAGTTGGTAACAAGAAGTGTGTTGTTGTTACCTGCGATGGATCCCTGGAAGCCTTCTACGGCTGCGAAATCATAGTCTGCCGTCTCGACAACCTCAAGCTCGTCGGCAAGGAGGTTGACCTTGCTGGGAGCAGCCTTTACCTTGACACCGGTGGAGATGTAGGAAACACCTGCCGCCTGTGCTGCAGCATAGTCGCTGGAAAGGATGTTGACCTGTGCTACGGCACGCTTGAGGGTGATGTCCTGGGAATAGCCCTCGGAAATCTCGGAGGTCTCTACAACTGCCCAGAATGCGTCACGGGCCTCATCATTGCAGTCTCCAACAGGGTTGACAACGACGGATGCGCCATCTGCATTGATGGTAGCGGTGTAAGGAGCATTTTCTGCCTGTGCCCAAAGTACGAGTTTGTACTTCTGGCCCTTGACAAGCTGCTTTGTGAACGTAGCCTTTCCCTGGGCAATCGTTTCGTCACCGGAAATCTCGGAGAGATAAACCGGAGCATCAGCAGTAACATCATACACACCTACGGTAAGCTGGTTGACCGTGAAGCCATCTGACATGGCCTTGGTCTGCTGACCGATAGAGAGTGTAAAAGTTACATCGGCGAGTCCGCCCTCGTTTTCAACGACCGGAGCGGTTTCCCTTGCGCAAGAAGCAACCAATACCAAGGCTGCAGCTGCTACTGAATAGAAAAACTTTTTCATTTACACTTGGTTTTATGAAATAATGAATAAAAAATTAGTTTCCGAACATATCTCCTGAAAGCACTGTTCTGCGATTGGGCTGCAGCGGCACATCGAAAGCCTCGAACTTGCCTGCAACGCCATAGTTGGCATCCAGCACCATGGCCCCTATCCTAGTGGCATTCGCCCCGGAGGGCAGCACATAAACATAAGCCATTTCGTAAACGTCCGTGCCCTGGGAGGTTTCAGTCTCCATGGTAGCGGCACCTGCGGCAAAATCCGTCTCACCCTCGGCAGGCACGGTCTCGCCTGTCAGTGCATCATATCCGGCGGCCACGCCGCCCTCGAAGGTGACGCTCACATTGAACTCGGGCATCGCCGGCAGGTTGGTCCCGGGGTTGGTGGTGGACATAATCTTGACAAGGGAGACAGCCCTTTTGAGGGTAAGACTGAGAGCCTTGTCTGAACTTACGCTGAAAGTACCGCTGTATGTGAATGCGGCATCGGTGTAATTGTTCACGGACACATTGCCGTATGTGGCGGTAATCCGGCGCACGTCGCCATCAGGGACACTGAACAGCCCTGAGGAGGAACTCTGGGCCCACAGGGCTATGCTGTAGGTCTCGTTCACCACGACGGGAACGGAGAAGGAGTCGAAGTGGCCGCCACTTCCCTCAAGGGTAAGTTTTTGGAACTCATTGCCTTCGCTGTCATAGATAACGGCATAGAGGGTGTTGATTTCGGATACGCTCTCGACCGCCTTTGTCTGAGGGAGGCCCACGCTGAACGAAGCCGTGGCAAAGCCCCCGTCAAGACCGGCCTTGGCGCAGGATGCAAGCAGCACCAGCACTGCAGCGAAGGACAGAATATTGAATCTCTTTGCCATAGCCTTATCTGATAGTAATGTTGAAATCATCTTCATCGAAACTCGGGTCCACGAAAATGCCGGACACTGAACCTGTGGTGAGGAACTTGCCCTTGACAGTGGTGATTCCGCCGCGCACTATGGGGATCGTAATGCTCCTGACCGTACCCAGGTCGGTGCCTGCGGCATCGAAAAGGGTGAGGTTCAGGGTAACCTTTGTCTCGGTCTCGACGGCCAACACATAGTCAATGGCCATCTCGACCTCGCCATTGTCTATTTCGCGCAGGTTGCCGTCGAAGAAAAGGCCCGTCCTTGAGTCCACGTTGCGTCCGTTGAAAGTGTTGAACGCGCTGGGGAAGAAGTTCAGGTAATCGACCCTGGAGGTAAAAGTGGTGAAATCGAAGCCGGCCTTGGTATCGTCACCCTTGGTGTCTTCCGCGCCTTTCCCGAGGGACCTTGTCACGAAGTCGTCCTTGTCAGTGGCGACAAGCCTGTACTTGGCCAGAGGACGGTTCATGGGCATGACCGCGAGGTAGGACATAGCGCTGGCCCTGAAATCGGACACGTCCACATTGACCTCTCCGTAGAAAGCGTCGCGCCAGTCGCTGTCACCGTAATATACATCGGAGATGGTGACGGCGGTGAAATCGGCGGGATTCCAGAAAGTGTCCGAGCCGGGCACGCTGTAATCTGCCCAGCAGATAATCCTGTAGCGGCCTGCGGGCAGGATGAAATGCAGGGTATTGTCCATTGAGGAAAGGTCCTCGCGATAGAAGGTGGCCGTATATTTGGCCTTCTTGTCGTAGGCATCTCCCGAATACTCGAAAGCCTTGAGGGTATATCTTACCTGCAGGCCCTGGAGATCGGACGGGTCAACCTTGGTAACGGTCTTGTAATCTGTCATCGCCTTGTCGAACTGCAAGGTGATGGCGATGTCCACGTTACGCTCTCCTTCCGGGAACTCGTGGACCATGCAGGAAGGCAGTGACAGGATTGCTGCCGCCGCCAGACAAATATATTTATATATCTTTCTCATCTGCGGAACCTGCGTTTGCTGTCAAACCTGTAAGTAAGGGAAACGGAAATATTGTCTATTCCGTAATACCACTTCTTTATGCCGGTCTCGGCGAAGTTGCCGTTCTTTACATTATAGAAGGTATCGTAATTGAGGCGCAGCGCCGCCGCTCCTATGGCTGCCTCTATGCCCCAGCGGTCGGTGCCGAATATATTCAGGGGGAACCTCCAGCCCAGGGTGAGGCCGCCGCCGTATGCGGGATTGAAATGCTTGCGGCCGTTTTCGTCTATGTCGGCATGGTCCTGATAGCGGTATTCTCCGCCCAGGGCATAATTGTAGATGCCCAGAGTGCCGTGGATGGCGGCGAAGGGACCGGTGCAGTTCTTCCTGAGGAAGAAGCGCAGTTCGGGACGGACCTCAAGGGTGTTGAACTTGATAGTGTTGACGAACCAGTCGAAACTGCCGTAATAAACAGGAAGGCTGAAAGTTACGTGATTGAAAAGCTCCACCTCGGCGGCTGCGTTCATCTGGAACACGGCCCATCCCAGGAGGTTGGTCTTGACCCACCAGGCGCGGGGTGAAGGCAGGGCGGAGGGAGCCACGCTGACAACGGGCTCGGCAACAGGCTGCCCGGAGGGGGCCTCGTCAGGGGTCTCTGCGGGCTTTTCTACAGGCTTCTCGGCCACGGGCCCTGAAACCTCGGCATCGGAGGATATGGTCTCCACCCGGGGAATATCCTCCACGACCTTGCGAGGCTCGGCGGGGACTTCCTCGGGGACTTCCACTTCATATTCAAGTACTACGAAGGTGGAACGCATCGCGGGGAAGAACTCGGCCTTCAAGTCAGACCAGACCTTGCCGCCGTCAAGGGCCTTGAGAAGGTCCGTGCGGCGGGACTCGGAATTGCCGGAGATAATCTCGAGCACCTTGTCCGAATAAGGCTTGCCCGAACGGGACACCAGATACTCGAGCACATTCCAGCGCACGGCCTTGTTGTCGATGACAAGCTTGGAGCGCTCCACGCCGAGCGAGTCGGACAGATAGTCCTGTACGCTGCGAGAACGGGCCTTGGTAAGGTTGGTATTGAACAACAAAGACCCGTCAGGAGACGAGCCGGAAGTAATGAATGCTTTGTTAAGGTTCTCGGAGGCCATGCGCTCTGCAAGAGCCCTCAAGCGGGTACCGTTGTCCTTATATTGGGGATATAAAGTATTGTCCGAAACCTTGAAAAAGACTACGACAGAGTCCCTCTTAGTCTCCAGGCGAGGCGCCTGGGCGTAAGTGCCTATGGCAATTACGAGGAACAGCATCGTTGAAAACAGACGTTTCACTGGGTAAAGGTTTATGTTAAAAATCCGTCCACAAATGTACATCTTTTTATGCAAACGGCCAAGTTTTATTTTGCATAATTAACAAAAAAAGTCAAGCGCTTGTGGAATAGAGATTTTTTGTTTAAATTTGCGGGCTAAAACGAAAAAAACAAAACATAATATTATGGCAAAGGAAACAATCAAAGAGCAGGAAAACGCACAGGCTAAAGTTGGTCAGAGCGTATCTGCAATCGACAATTTCTTCAAGGAGTACGGAAAGGCTATATGGATTTGCCTGGCCGTGGTACTGGTTGCAGTCCTCGCCGGACTGGCAATCAACAAATTCTACATCCAGCCCAAGAAGGCCGAGGCGAGGGCACAGATGTTCCCCGCAGAGGCTTCCTTCCGTGCACAGCAGTATGAACTCGCCCTTCACGGCGATGGCAACGTCCTGGGTTTCGAGCAGGTGATAGACGAATACGGCAGCAAGGCCGGTGCTTCCGCCTATCTTTACGCAGGCGAATGCGCTCTGCAGCTGGGCCAGTTCGAAGAGGCCCTCGGCTACCTTAAGAAATATAACGGCAAGGATGCCATTCTCGCCGCACGCGCACTTTGCTGTCAGGGCGATGCATACGTAGGACTGGAGAAGTATTCCGAGGCTCTGGCATGCTTCGAGAAGGCAGCCTCCAGGATTGACAACATGTACGCCGCCACTTATCTCAAGAAGGCAGGCATCGTCTGCGAAGAACTGGGAGACAATGCAAAGGCTCTCTCTTTCTACAAGCAGATTAAAGACAAGTATCCCCAGTCCATCGAAGGATACGACATCGACAAGTATATTTCCAGAATTAATGCCGAATAATCATGGGAAGAGCGTTTGAGTTCCGCAAGGAAAGGAAATTGAAGAGATGGGGCCACATGGCCAAAGTCTTCACCAAACTTGGAAAGGAAATAACCATAGCTGTCAAGCAGGGCGGTCCCGATGTGACCGGCAACCCCCGTCTGCGCGCACTCATGGCCGAGGCCCGTGCCGAACAGATGCCCAAGGAGAATATAGAGCGTGCCATCAAGAAGGCCACCGAGAGCAAGCAGGGTGACTTCAAGGAAGTTGTATTCGAAGGCTACGGTCCTCACGGAATAGCATATCTGGTGGAGACTGCAACCGACAACAACACCCGCACGGTCGCCAATGTCCGCAGCTACTTCACAAAGTGCGGAGGCACCCTCGGCACCAGCGGCAGCGTCAGCTTCATGTTCGACCACAAGTGCGTTTTCCGCATCAAGGAAGACCCCTCCAAGCCCATTGACCTCGAGGAGCTTGAGCTCGAACTCATAGACCTCGGACTTGACGAGCTGTACGAGCAGGAAGTTGAGGACGAGGACGAGAACGTCAGCAAGGAAATAGTGATTTACGGCGAATATACAGCCTACGGTGCGATACAGAAATTCATCGAGGAGAACGGCTACGAACTCATCTCCGGAGGTTTCGACAGGATTCCCAACGTGGACCTGAAGATGGTTACCCCCGAGCAGAGGAACACCCTGGAGAAGCTCACCGCCCTCCTGGAGGATGACGAGGACGTGACCAATGTCTATACGACGCTCGCTCCCGCACCTGAAGAATAACCTGAAGTGACAACGAGCCTTGTCACAGCCGTCCGGCCCCGTGGTCGGACGGTTTTTTCATGCCATGGGGGCAAAATATTGCAATACGCGATATTTTTGCTATCTTTGCGGGTTATAACTTTATACCACAACAATAATGAATATCCAGCAGGAGAATATCAAGAAACTTGTTGAAAGAAGGGCCTCGGCCCGCCTCGGCGGTGGAGAAAAGAGGATAGAGGCCCAGCATGCCAAAGGCAAGAAGACAGCCCGTGAGAGGCTGGCCATGCTTCTGGACGAGGGCAGTTTCGAGGAATTCGACATGTTCGTACAGCACAGGTGCACCAATTTCGGCATGGAAAAGCAGCACATAGACGGGGACGGAGTGGTCACCGGCTGCGGCACCATTGACGGAAGGCTCGTATATGTCTTCGCCCAGGATTTCACGGTCAGCGGAGGTTCCCTGTCCAAGACCATGTCGGAGAAAATCTGCAAGGTCATGGACATGGCCATGCGCAACGGAGCCCCCTGCATAGGCCTCAACGACTCCGGCGGAGCCCGCATACAGGAAGGCATAGACGCTCTGGCGGGATATGCCGAGATATTTGAGCGGAACATTCTCGCCTCAGGCGTAATTCCCCAGATATCAGGCATTTTCGGTCCCTGCGCAGGCGGTGCGGTGTACTCCCCCGCCCTTACGGACTTCACCCTCATGGTCAAAAATACTTCCTACATGTTCCTGACCGGCCCGGCCGTCGTCAAGAGCGTGACCGGAGAGGATGTCAGCCAGGAGGAGCTCGGCGGAGCCGGCGTACATGCCTCCAAGAGCGGAGTGGCGCATTTCGCGGCTGAAAGCGAGGAGGACGGCATAGCCAAGATAAAGGAACTGCTGTCATTCCTGCCCCAGAACAACAGGGAGGAAGCCCCCCTCAAGCCGACCTCGGACCCCTACAACAGGGTAGATGCGGCCCTGAACGAAATAATCCCCGACAATCCAAACAAGCCTTACGACATGTACGCCGTAGTGCGCAGCATTGTCGATGACGGGCATTTCTTCGAGGTACACAAAGAATATGCAAAGAACATAATCGTGGGCTTTGCAAGAATGAACGGACGCAGCGTTGGCGTGGTGGCCAACCAGCCTGCCATGCTGGCTGGAGTGCTGGATATCAACGCTTCCCGGAAGGCATCGCGTTTCGTACGCTTCTGCGACGCATTCAACATTCCGCTTGTCACCCTGGTGGACGTACCGGGCTTCCTTCCCGGCACGCATCAGGAGTACGGAGCCATAATCACCAACGGAGCCAAGCTGCTGTACGCCTACGGCGAGGCCACGGTTCCCAAGGTCACCGTGACCCTGCGCAAGTCCTACGGCGGAGCCCATATCGTGATGAGCTGCAAGCAGCTTCGCGGAGACATCAACTACGCCTGGCCCTCGGCCAACATAGCGGTAATGGGAGCGGACGGAGCTGTCAACGTGCTGTATGCCAAGGACATGAAGGCGGCAGCCACCCCTGACGAGGCCAAGGCAATATTCGAGGACAAGAAGAAGGAGTACGACGACCTCTTCAGCAATCCCTACCAGGCCGCGCAGAAGGGCTACATAGACGATGTCATAGAGCCGGCCAACACCCGTTTCCGCGTAATCAGGGCCCTGGAGCAGCTCAGCGCCAAGCGTCAGGACCTTCCCGCCAAGAAACATGACAACCTGCCCCTGTAGAGCCATGCGCAGAGTCAGATTCATAATGACGGCGGCCCTCCTGCTCCTTGGCTTCGGAGCGGGAGCGCAGAACGTGTCCGACCTTGTAATTACGGAGGCGGTCTGCGAGAACACCAGCGGCCCCGTGGACGGCTACGGAAGGCACAGCAGCTGGATAGAAATCACAAACTCTTCCCAGGGTACGGTGAATTACGCTGGCTGTTTCCTGACCGACGACCCCGCCGTCCCCAATAAATACATGATACCCAAGGGGGATGCTTCGACCAAGGCAGGACCAAGGCAGACATTCATAATCTGGATGGGCTGCGATGATGCCGAGGGCACATTCTACTCCTCCATCCCTGTCACGAGGGGCGGCTGCATATACCTTGTCAGCAACGACGGCAAGACCATAATAGATTCAATAGCTGTCCCCGAAGACCTCCCCGAAGATATGTCCGTAGCCAAAATAGCAAGGGACAACAAAGGGATGCAGTTCATCACCGAAGAGGAGGCGCAGATACCAAGCTTCAAGGTCATCAATGTGGCCGGAAGCGGAGAGACGGGAGCCCAGAAAGCAGCGAGGACGGACCCCCACGGATGGATTCTCACTCTGACCAGCGTTTCCGTGGTGTTCGGAGCCCTTATAGTATTATGGTTCATATTCTCTCTTGTGGGAAGGGTGTTCTCAAGGGAAAAGAAGGCCCCCGCGGCGGCAAAGCCGGACGAGATGACGGCGGCGGCCATAGCCCTCGCCCTCGATATGGAAGAAGGCGGAGGCACATACGCAGCCATTGCCATGGCCCTGCACCTGTACCTTGGCGAGAGCATTCACGACAAAGAAAGTTTCATTATTACGATAAAGCCCACGACGGCCAAACACGACAATTTCAGAAAATTACCACGTTGATATGGCACAGTACAGATTCACCATCGCCGGAAAAGAATATAATGTCAGCGTAAACGGCATAGACGGCAATATAGCAAAGGTTAATGTGAACGGAGCGGACTATGAAGTCATGCTCGAAAACACTCCTGCAGCGGCCCCGGCCCCTGTCAGCGCTCCGGTGAGCGCACCCGCACCCGCGGCGGCACCCGCGGCGGCACCCGCAGCGGCCCCTTCGGGAGCCGCCGTAAAGGTTGTCTCCCCCATGGAAGGCAAGGTGCTGGAAATCTGCGTCAAGCCGGGAGACAGCGTCAAGAACGGCCAGAAGGTGGTGGTCATAGAGAGCATGAAGATGGAAGTGGAGATTTCCGCCTCCAAGGACGGCGTAGTATCGGAAATCCTGGTACACAAGGGCGACCAGCTCACCGACGGACAGGCTGTTGTAACGATTGCATAACATTCTATGAACCAGATATTTGACAGCCTTCAGCAATTCTGGCAGTTCACAGGCTTCGCCAATTGTTCCTGGCAGAACCTGGTGATGATAGCCATAGGCATAGTGTTCATCACCCTGGCCATAGTCAAGGAATGGGAGCCCCTGCTGCTGGTGCCCATAGGCTTCGGAATGATAGTTGGCAACATACCTATGTTCCCGGGCCTTAACATAGGCATATACGAGGACGGCTCGGTAATGAACATACTCTACCAGGGCGTTCGCCAGGGCTGGTATCCCCCTCTCATATTCCTGGGCATAGGCGCAATGACGGACTTTTCGGCGCTGATTTCCCAGCCAAGGCTGGTGGTCATAGGCGCTGCGGCCCAGATGGGCATTTTCGGAGCATACCTGCTGGCCCTTGCCGTGGGATTCGCCCCCAACGAGGCAGGTGCAATAGGCATAATAGGCGGCGCTGACGGCCCTACGGCCATATTCCTCTCTTCCAAGCTGGCTCCGGACCTAATGGGAGCCATAGCCGTGTCGGCATACTCCTACATGGCCCTCGTACCCGTAATCCAGAGGCCCATAATGCTGCTTCTGACCAGCAAGAAGGAAAGGCTCATACGCATGGAGAAGCCACGCCAGGTCAGCCAAAGGGAGAAAATCATGTTCCCCATCATAGGCTTCCTGATTACCGCCTTCATAGTCCCTTCAGGACTGCCGCTGCTGGGCATGCTGTTCTTCGGCAACCTGCTCAAGGAGAGCGGCGTGACAAGAAGGCTCGCCGAGACCGCCCGCGGACCGCTCATCGACGTGGTCACCACCCTCATTGGTCTCACCGTGGGCGCTTCCACGCAGGCCGACAAGTTCCTCTCGGGCAAGTCAGTGCTGATTTTCGGACTCGGACTGCTGTCCTTCGTGATAGCCACCGCCTCGGGTGTGCTGTTCGTCAAATTCATGAACCTCTTCCTGAAGGAGGGCAGGAAAATCAATCCCCTCATCGGCAACGCAGGAGTGTCGGCAGTGCCTGACAGCGCCCGCGTATCGGAGGTGGTAGGACGCGAATCCGACCCCGACAACCACCTGCTGATGAACGCAATGGCCCCGAACGTGGCCGGAGTGATAGGCTCCGCCGTGGCGGCAGGCATACTTCTGGGATTCCTTGGCTAACAAACTATGAAAAAGATAATAGCATCAATCCTCGCCCTGAGCCTGGTCCTTTGCGCCCCGGCGCAGGAGAAAAAGCGCTCTGGCTGGAGCATAATCCCGCTTCCTACAGTCAGTTACACTTCCGACAACGGCTGGCAGTTCGGAGCGCTCGCCGAGCTATACTACTACGGTCCGGGCAGGGTAAATTTCCCCAACTACGACCATAAGTTCTATTTCGACATAGGCATATCCACCAAGGGCAACCGCTACGGTTTCGTTTCCTACGATTCGGAGAAACTGATTCCCGGAATAAGGTTCTCCGCCTCGGTGATGTACCAGAGCCACAAGAGTTATCCCTTCATGGGATTCAACGGAACAGCCTCCCCTTTCTACGAAGACAAATGCTTCATAGTCAATGAAAAAGGCAAGGATGAAATCTCCGGATACTACCAGTTGAGAAAGGACATGCTCCGCATATTCCTGGACTTCAAGGGCGACATAGTCCCCGGACTGAAGTGGGCCGCCGGACTCAATATCTGGGATATCAGGATAAAGGACACCGACTGGAGCGTAAAGGAAGGCAACCTTCTGCACAGGTATATCAATGCGGGAATAATCAAGTCCGAAGAGGCCGGCGGAGGCTTCCATATAGATTTCAAGGGCGGACTGGTCTATGATACCCGCGACGAGGAGGCCTCCACCAAGAAGGGAATATGGTCCGAAGCCTTCTTCTACGGCGCCCCCGATTTTGTACAGAAGCGCAACAGCTACCTCAACCTCGCCGTTCACTTCAGGCACTACGTTCCCCTGGTGAAGGAAAAGCTCACCTTCGCATACCATCTCGCATATCAGGGCACGGTGCTCGGAGACATGCCTTACTACCTGATGTTCAACATAATGCCCCTGCAGCTGCGCCAGCTGGACATAGATGGACTGGGCAGCTACACCACCCTGCGAGGCACACTGTACAACCGCATAGTCGGACGCGGATATGCCTGGAGCAACATGGAACTCAGGTGGTTCATCACGGAATTCAAGCTGCTGGGCATCAACTGGGGCCTTGCGGCCCATCCCCTTTTCGACATGGGCATGGCGGTACAGCCTTACAGGCTCAAGGAAATTGTCGCAGCGGCGCAGGACCCCCTGTATGCCGACATCTACAGCAAGGAAGGCTGGAAGTACAAGGACGGATACGCCGACAAACTGCACTGCTGCTACGGATTCGGACTCAAGCTGGCCGTCGACTACAACTTCGTTGTGTCCGCCGAATGGGCGAAACCAGTGCTCAAACAGGACGGGCCATACGCAATAAGCATCAGTGTAGGCTATATCTTCTAAATAATGTCTTGGGAAAACATAAGGAATTACCTCAAGGGGCTTGTCGATTTCAAGGATGAACTCGACATGGAGGACTCCATAGATAGGATACGCAAGAACATCTGGTTCCGCGGGCCCAACGTATGGATTCTGGCCTTTGCCATCATCCTGGCTTCGGTGGGCCTGAACGTCAATTCCACCGCCGTCATAATAGGCGCCATGCTCGTTTCCCCTCTCATGGGGCCTATCATAGGCATAGGACTTTCGCTCGGAATCGGAGACCTCAAGCTGCTGCGGGACGCAGCTTACAACCTCCTTGTAATGGTGGTGATAAGTCTCATTGCCTCAACTATTTACTTCCTTATATCTCCTCTGGACCTCATCAATTCCTCGGAACTTGCAGCAAGGACCAGCCCCACGATTTACGACGTAATCATCGCCCTTTTCGGCGGTCTGGCCGGTATTCTGGAGACAAGCCGCAAGGACAGGGGCACGGTGCTCTCGGGAGTGGCAATCGCAACCGCCCTCATGCCTCCTCTTTGCACGGCCGGCTACGGTCTTTCCAATGGCAACTGGCATTATTTCTTCGGAGCGTCCTACCTGTTCATAATCAACGGAGTATTCATTATCCTGGCGACCTTCGCCATGGTCAAATACCTCAAGTATCCGGTGGTGGAGAGTTATAAGCGCGACAGCAAAAGGCTTACGGTAACCACCCTGCTCCTCCTGATTTTCATAGTCCCGAGCATAATCAGCGCCGTTTCTCTTGTCAACGAGAACAATTTCAAGCGCAGCGTCAACAGTTTCATAGAGGCCAACAAGTCCTACAGGGGCGGATACATATACGACTACAAGATTGAAGGCCAGGATGTTACGATATTCGTAGCCGGAGACCCCCTTTCCGATGATGAAACCATACTGTTCAAGGCTTCGGCCGAAGCTTTCGGACTGAACCCGGACCGCATGGTTATCAAGGAGAACAACTTCGGAACCAAGGCCATTGAAAAGATGGCGGGCGAACTGGCTAAGACCAGGGAAGAAGCAGAAAAAGAACTCCGGACCAGGGATGAAATCATATTGATGCTTAAGGAGGAACTGGAGGAGGAAAGGGCTGCAAAGGATGCATCGTCAGACCAGAAAGAGGCGGAAGATGAGCCGGAAGACAATCAGGAAAGATAAATTGGTGATAATGGACGGCAGCATGGCCGGAATGCTGCTGAGGTACGGCCTTCACGATGACGAAAGGGCCCTGTGGGAATCTCCCGACACCGTTCTGGAAATATACAGGGAATATATACAAGCAGGGGCGGATGCAATATCCACCTTCACCATGAATGCCAACCGCATAGGGCTGAGGCCGCTCGGCCTGGAGGAAAAGGCATACGAGACGGCTCTTCTAGGCACACAGCTGGCCCGCAAGGCTTCAGAAGGCAGGGTCCTGGTGGGAGGCAATGTCGGACAGCTGAAAGTCAAGTATCTTAGAAAGGGCAGCATAATCGCGCTTTACAAAGAACAGATACGGGGGCTGTGGGAAGGCGGAGCGGACTTTATCCACATCCGTTCTTTCACGCGCTCCTCCATGGTCAAGGACGTGCTTCTGGCCATTGACAAACTGGGCTGCGACCTGCCCGTCATGGTGACCATGCATGTGCAGGAGCCGGAAGAAGTACGACGCATGGAGCAGTTCTTTGCCGCCATCCCGGACAGGCCCTACATGGCCCTCGGGATATGCGGATGCTGCGGGCGCGGCGGCACCGACATCTGCCGCAAGATGAAATCCCTGACGGACAAGCCCATAGCCTTCTGCCGCGACATAGAAAAAGACGAGCGGACAGCGCTGCAGCATGACAGGGGGCAGGTACTGGCTGTTACCATGAGGCCGTCCATCTATGAAGGTCTGGTGGACTATGTCGGAGGCAACATAGGAGGAAGTCCCGAAGGAATCTGCGGGCTCAAAACTGTTTCAAGCGAATAAATGAGAAGAAAATTTTCCTCAGATTCTAAGATTTGGCTTAATAATTCGTGGTTTTTACGCAATTTATTTGTATCTTTGGGAGTTTATTGACGATAATCAAATACTTTCAATTATATGGACAAATTGCAGGAACTGACGGACAAGCTTTACAACGAAGGCCTGTCCAAAGGCAAATCTGAAGGAGAGGCTCTCCTTGCCAAGGCAAAGGAAGAGGCGGCAGCTATAGTCGAAGCCGCCCGCAAGCAGGCCGAAGCCATTGTGGCACAGGCCCAAAAGGATGCCGCAGAGCTGGCCTCCAAGACTGAAAGCGACATAAAGACCGCCTCGCAGCAGGCTCTCCAGGCCACGAGGAAGGACATAGAGAACCTCGTCGTAGCCCGCATAGCCGACGCCCCCGTGAAGGATGCCATGTCCTCTGCCGAATTCGTCAAGGGCATAATTACGGCAGTTGCAAAGAATTTTTCATCCCAGGAGCAGACGGACATCGCCCTCGTTCTCCCGGAGAACATGAAGCAGGCACTGCTTCCTTTCATCGAGAGCGAGCTTTCCAAGACCCTCGGCAAAGAGGTCAAGGCAACATTCTCCAAGAAGATAGCCGGAGGTTTCACCATCGGTCCCGCTGACGGCAGCTGGTTCATCAGCCTCACCGACGAGACATTCCGCGCCCTCATAGGCGAATACCTCAGGCCTGCCACCAAGAAGCTTCTGTTCGGATAGGGGTTATGGCCAATTACGAGTATATCATATCTTCCCTGCCTGTTCTGGGCCGCGACGGCAAAAGCAGCCAGGCCATAGACCCGCAGGAGACGATATCCTTCATACTGAGCCAGTGCGGTTCCAAGGACAGGTTGCTGGTAGAGCAGCTTCTGCGAGGCTTCAATGACGATGCACTCGGAGAGGATTTCTACCGCGAGGTCCTCGGGGAAAAGGCCGCCGCCAAAGAGCCCGGCATGCCAGGAGAGAAGACTCCCAAGGTCCCGCACAACAGGTTCATAAAGGAGTACTTCACCTTCGACCTGAGGGTGCGCAACGCCAAGGTCCGCTACCTCAACAAGGCCCTGGGCCGCAGCGCTTCTGAGGATATTTTCCTTGAGAAAGAGGGAGATTTCCCCGAAAAGGCGCGTCTTGACGAGGTGCTCGCCACAGCGGACATCCTCGCAAGGGAGAAAGGCCTGGACAACCTCATGTGGGACAAGATACAGCAGCTTGTCACATTCCATTATTTCGACATCGACGTCATACTGGCTTTCATAGCCCGCCTGCACATAATCGACAGGTGGCTCAAGCTCGACGAGCAGACGGGACGTGAAATGTTCCGCCGCCTCGTGGCAGAGGTGAAAGGCACGTTCAAGGGTGTCGATTACAGACCAGAATAATAATTTAACAGAATAACAATATGTCCAAAAGTACAGGAACAGTTACGGGCATCGTTTCCAACCTTGTTACGGTACAGACCTCGGGACCTGTAGCGGAGAACGAAATCTGCTACATCTCCCTCGGAGGCACCCGCCTTATGGCCGAGGTCATCAAGGTGAACGGAAAGCAGGCCCAGGTACAGGTGTTCGAGAGCACACGTGGACTGAAGAACGGCGACAGCGTGGAATTCGAGGGCCGCATGCTTGAGATTACCCTCGGTCCCGGACTTCTTTCCAGCGTGTACGACGGTCTGCAGAACGACCTGACCACGATGGAGGACGTTTTCCTCCGCAGGGGCGAATATACCGACCCTCTCGACAGGAAGAAACTCTGGGATTTCACTCCCATCGCTAAGCCCGGCGACAAGGTAGTCGCGGCTGACTGGCTGGGAGAAGTCAAGGAAGGATGGCTCCCTCACAAGATTATGGTACCTTTCTCCTTCAAGGGTGAATATACCGTCAAGTCTGTGGCCCAGGCAGGTCAGTACAACGTCGATACCGTCATTGCCGTCCTTACCGATGCCGAAGGCAGCGACGTGAATGTTACCATGACCCAGAAATGGCCCGTCAAGGTGGCTGTCAATGCTTATCGCGAGAAACCGCGTCCGAGCAAAATCATGGAGACAGGAGTTCGCGTCATCGACGCGTTCAACCCCATCGCCGAAGGCGGTACTGGCTTCATTCCCGGACCTTTCGGCTGCGGCAAGACAGTGCTCCAGCATGCAATAGCAAAGCAGGGAGAAGCCGACGTCATAGTGATGGCGGCCTGCGGCGAGCGTGCAAACGAGGTAGTGGAAATATTTACCGAGTTCCCTGAACTCATAGACCCCCACACCGGCCGTCACCTGATGGAGCGTACCACCATAATCTGCAACACTTCCAACATGCCTGTAGCCGCACGTGAGGCATCCGTTTATACGGCCATGACCATCTGCGAGTACTACAGGGCCATGGGTCTGAGGTGCCTGCTGCTGGCCGACTCCACTTCCCGCTGGGCACAGGCCCTTCGTGAAATGTCCAACCGCATGGAGGAACTGCCCGGAGCAGATGCCTTCCCGGTTGACCTCTCCTCAATCATATCCAACTTCTACGCACGCGCCGGCATGGTTGTCCTGAACAACGGACAGACCGGAGCGGTCACCTTCATAGGTACTGTTTCTCCTGCAGGAGGTAACCTCAAGGAGCCTGTTACGGAATCCACCAAGAAGGCCGCCCGCTGCTTCTATGCTCTGGAGCAGAACCGAGCCGACCAGAAGAGATACCCGGCCGTGAACCCTATCGATTCATATTCCAAATATCTGGAATATCCTGAAATCCAGGGATATCTGGACGAGACGGTAGAGAAGGGATGGACTTCGCGCATACAGAAGGCAAAGAACATAGTCCGTCGCGGACGCGAGGCCTCCGACCAGATAAATATTCTGGGAGACGACGGCGTACCTATGAGTTACCATGAGACTTTCTGGAAGTCCGAACTCATCGACTTCGCATTCCTGCAGCAGGACGCTTTCGACCCTATCGACAGCCTCTGCCCCATCGACCGCCAGAAGTACATGCTGGACCTCATACTCGAAATATGCGATACTTCTTTCGAGTTCGAAGACTACGAGAAGTGCCGCGATTTCTTCAAGACTCTCATCAACCTGCTCCGCCAGATGAACTATTCGGAGTTCCAGGGCGAGAGTTTCAACAATTACCGCAAAGAACTTGACAAACTCACCCAGACAAATGGCAAATAAAGCATATCAAAAGGTTTATACTCAGCTTGAGGCCATAACCAAGGCCACAGTTTCGTTGCGTGCCGCAGGCGTATCCAACGACGAGCTTGCCATAGTCGGCGGCAGACTTGCACAGGTGGTGCGCACCAAGGGCGACGTGGTCACCCTCCAGGTGTTCTCCGGTACCGAAGGTATCCCCACGAACGCAGAGGTGACATTCCTCGGAGCCCCTCCTACCATAAAGGTCAGCGAACAGCTTTCCGGACGTTTCTTCGACGCATACGGACATCCCATAGACGGAGGTCCCGAGGTTGAAGGCGAGGAAAGGCAGATCGGAGGTCCTTCCGTGAACCCTTACAAGAGAAAGCAGCCTTCCCAGCTGATTCCTACCGGAATAGCAGGAATCGACCTCAACAACACCATTGTCTCCGGACAGAAGATACCTTTCTTCGCAGACCCGGACCAGCCTTACAACCAGGTGATGGCAGACGTGGCGCTGAGAGCCGACGTGGACAAGATTATCCTCGGAGGCATGGGCCTTTCCAACGATGACTACCTGTTCTTCCGCCACTCTTTCGAGGCCGCGGGAGCCCTGGACAAGATTATCAGTTTCGTAAACACCACCGAGGAGCCCCCCGTAGAGCGTCTGCTTATTCCGGACATGGCTCTTACCGCAGCGGAATATTTCGCAGCCGACCTCAACGAGAAGGTGCTGGTGCTGCTTACCGACATGACCCTCTATGCGGATGCACTGTCCATAGTATCAAACCGTATGGACCAGATTCCTTCCAAGGATTCCATGCCGGGCTCGCTGTATTCCGACCTGGCAAAGATTTACGAAAAGGCTGTGCAGCTTCCTTCCGGAGGTTCCATAACCATCATTGCCGTTACCACTTTGAACGACGGTGACATTACCCACGCCATACCTGACAACACCGGATATATCACCGAAGGACAGCTGTTCCTGCGTGCCGACTCCGATACGGGCAAGGTCATCATAGACCCCTTCCGTTCCCTGTCCCGTCTGAAACAGCTCGTGCAGGGCAAGCAGACCCGCGAGGACCACAGCCAGGTGATGAATGCAGGTGTGCGTCTGTATGCCGATGCCCAGAACGCCAAGACCAAACTCGAGAACGGTTTCGACCTTTCCGACTACGACCACCGCGCTCTGGCATACGCAAAGGACTACGCCACCCGCCTTCTTGCCATTGACGTGAACATCTCCATAGAAGAGATGCTCGATACGGCATGGGAACTTTTCGGCAAGTATTTCAGCAAGGCTGAGACCGGCATCAAGCAGGCCCTGGCCGACAAGTACTGGAAAGCATAATTTCTATGGCAATAAAGTTTCAATATAACAAGACCTCGCTGAACAACCTAGGCAAGCAGCT
The DNA here is from genome assembly GCA_017479265.1 of Bacteroidales bacterium. Classification (GTDB taxonomy): domain Bacteria; phylum Bacteroidota; class Bacteroidia; order Bacteroidales; family UBA932; genus Cryptobacteroides. The sequence continues at coordinate 20,740 of JAFVCK010000040.1, forward strand.
GAAAATGAGGCAGAACGCGCTCCCGACCTTGCAGAACAAGGAGTCCGCCCTGCGTCTGGAAGTGCGCAAAGCCAAGGCCGACAGCGAGCGTGTTGCAGATGAACTTGAAGCCTCCATACGCAGATACGATTATCTTGCAGCCCTGTGGAACGAATTCGACCCCGGGCTGATAAGCATAGACGACGTTGACCTTGTCACCGTCAAGGTGGCAGGCGTAAAGACTCCGGCACTGAAGGAGATTCACTATAGTCTGAGTCCATTCAACGCCTTCGTCAAGCCCGCCTGGTACGCCGACGGCGTGGCCATACTCAAGGAACTCACCCGGCTGGGAATAGAGTCCGAGGTGCTCATGGAAAAGAGCCGCATCCTGGAATACAACAGGAAGAAGACCACCCAGAAGGTGAACCTCTACGAGAAGGTCCAGATTCCGGGATACAAAGAGGCTATACGCAAGATAAAGCGCTACATGGAGGACGAGGAGAACCTCAGCAAGGCATCCTCGAAGATAGTCAAGAGCCGCCATGCGGCCGAAGAAGAACTGGAGGAGACGGTATGATAGCATCAATGACAAAATACTCCTTCATCCTCCTTCGCGGGGATGAGGACCGCTTCCTGGAAGAACTCGGAAAGATAGGTGTGGTGGACATTACCCGCAGCATCAAGCCTGTGGATACAAAGTCCTCTTCCATGCTTGCCGACGCCGAGGCCCTGAAACGTACCATAACCAAACTGGAAGGTGCGTCATTCGAGGGCATATCTCCGGTGCAGCCATCTACCGCAGATCCGGCAGCAGATGCGGAGAAAGCCTTCGAAAGGCTCTCTTCCCTACAGGACTCCCTTTCTGCACTCAATGCCGAGATGGAGGAGCGCAGGCCCTGGGGAGAGTTCTCTCCCGAAAGGCTTCAAACACTTGAGCAGCAGGGGCTTAAGCTCCATTTCCACAAGTGCGCCGGCAAGAAGTTCAATGCAGGATGGGCAGCTGAGCAGCCACTTCAGGTAATATCCGACGACGGCAAGAACGTATATTTCGTCACAGTATCCAGAATTGGAGAGGATTATTCTTTCCCCATAGACGAATTAGACGCTCCGAAGGGTACTACAGCGGATTCAAAGGCCCGTATTGACTCGGTACTTAAGGAGATAGAAGGGACGAAAGCTTCGATACTGGGGCTCAAGGCCTGCCTTCCTCACCTTAAGCGGGACCTCTCTGCAAGGCTCTCCGAGCTGGACACCTACCTGGCCCTGCAGGGTGCATCCGATGCAGCCGAAGGCCATATCGTCACCTTCGAGGGCTTCATTCCCGATGACGACGTAGCCTCTGCCGAGGCTGAGCTGGACAAGACCGGAGCCTTCTACATGAAGGAAGATGCCGCCGTGGAGGACAATCCGCCCATCAAGCTCAAGAACAACAAGTTCGTCAGCATGTTCGAGGTGCTCACCGACATGTACGGCCGTCCGGCCTACAACGGCTTCGACCCTACTCCTTTCATTTCGGTGTTCTTCCTGCTGTTCTTCGCCTTCTGTATGGGTGACTGCGGCTACGGCCTGATACTCATAGCGATAGGCTTCCTGCTCAGGAAGGTAGAGTCCTTCAAGTCGCTCGCTCCCCTTGTGGTTACCCTGGGAGTGGGAACGGCGGTGATAGGCTTCCTTTTCCATACCTTCTTCTCCATGGACATTTCCCAGTGGGAGATTTTCCAGCCCATAAAGGGCATATTCCTCCCCGGGAAGATAGCAGGCTATGACGGCACCATGGTACTTTCCATAATAGTGGGTATAGTCCATATATGCCTTGCCATGATAGTCAAGACATACGAGTCCACCAAGGTGAACGGCTTCATGAACAGCCTGGGCACCTGGGGATGGACCCTGCTGATAGTAGGCGGAGTCATCGTCGGCGGTCTCGCCCTTGTCGGCGTGCTGGACAAAGACCTCACCAAATGGATAGTCATAGTCCTCGGAACGGTATCGGCCTTGGGAATATTCATATTCAACGACATGAAGCGCAGCAAGCTCGCCAACATAGGCGCAGGTCTCTGGGACACCTACAACACGGCTACCGGACTTATCGGCGATGTGCTCAGCTACCTCCGTCTCTATGCACTCGGACTTGCGGGCAGCATGCTCGGACTGGCTTTCAACAATATAGGCACGATGATTCTCGGAGACGGCAGCAACGTATTCCTATGGATTCCCTTCCTGCTCGTCGTGATCATAGGCCACACGCTGAACATAGCTATGGCGGCGCTAGGAGCCTTCGTGCATCCTCTGCGACTCAACTTCCTGGAGTTCTTCAAGAATTCAGGCTACGAGGGAGTCGGCCGTATTTACAAACCTTTGAATAATAACAATAAACAATAAAAAATCACTGACTATGTTTGAATTAGTACTTGGTTATCTCGGGCTGGGCCTGGTGCTCGCCCTCGCGGGAATCGGTTCTTCCATCGGAACAACCATCGCCGGCAACGCTGCTGAAGGCGGCCTCAAGGTCAAACCCGAAGCAAGCGGAAACTTCATGGTGCTCTCAGCCCTTCCTGCAACGCAGGGTATCTACGGTTTCGTGGCATTCTTCATGCTCATGGGCAAGGTTGCCACCAACGGACCTCTCGTATTCGGTATCGGCCTTTCAGTTGGTCTTGTATGTATGCTCTCCGCAATACGCCAGGGCCAGGTCTGCGCCAACGGTATCGTAGGAGTATCCCAGGGACACGACGTATTCACAAACACCCTGATCTACGCCGCTCTTCCTGAGTTCTACGCCATCCTCGGTCTGGTAGGTGCAGTTATGGCAGCCCTCATGATGTAATACACAGGGTAATATCCAAAAAGAGACCGGCCCAATCGGACCGGTCTCTTTTATTGTTTCTAAAGTAAGATAGAAGTAACTTACTTCTGACGATATCACGTTCGTAGAATTTCGGCATAAATGCCGATATTCTACTTCTGACGATTCTTGTAGCGCTGGTAGAATTTGTCCACGCGGCCGGCGGTATCGACGAGCTTGACCTTGCCGGTGTAGAAGGGGTGGGATGTGTTGGAAATCTCAACCTTCACGACAGGATATTCAACACCGTCAACCATGAGGGTCTCCTTTGTGGTAGCGCAGGAGCGGGTGATGAACACTGTCTCGTTGGACATATCCTTGAAAGCTACAAGGCGGTAGTTTTCGGGATGTATTCCTTTTTTCATTGTCTTGAAATATTTAGTTTAACTTATAATCTTGCCAAAAAGCCTGCAAATATACACACTTTCCGGCAAAAAACAAAACTTATAAGCAACTTATTCTTTATCTTCCGCCAAAGCCTTGTTGTAACAATCGCGGCAGAGAGGCTCGTAAATATCCTTTTCGCCCAGCACCACGAGCTTCTTGCTCTGGCTGAGACGATGTGAATGGTTGGCGAGGCAGCCGCAGCGGACGCAGATGGCATGTACCTTCTGTACGTCTTCGGCTATGGCAAGAAGTCCCGGTATGGGGCCGAAAGGCTTGCCGAGATAGTCGGTGTCCAGGCCGGCCACGATGACGCGCACTCCCCTGTTGGCCAGGGTCTGCACCACATCAATGAGGCTTTCGTCGAAGAACTGGGCCTCGTCTATTCCGACCACCTCGGTGTCCGGGGAAATCTGGAGCATCCTCGAAGGCGACTTGATCGGGGTGCAGGATATGCTGTGCGAATCATGCGAAACTACATCCAGGTCCGAGTACCTCTTGTCGATGGTGGGCTTGAAAGTTTCTATTTTCTGCTTGGCGAATTGCGCCCTTTTAAGCCTGCGGATAAGTTCCTCAGTCTTTCCCGAGAACATCGAGCCGCAAATAACTTCGATACATCCCGTTTTTTTTGCGTTTTCTGCGAACATTTTGCTAAATTTGTGGTTGCTTGTACAAAGATAGCAATAAAACTTTTTAGGATGGACAGCAATAACAAAGATTTTTCCAAAGATTTTGTCAAAGACTTCGAGAATCTGGTCCGCAGGGTGGAGGCTCTGGAGAGGGAGGTCGCGCTGCTGAAGGGCGAAGCACCTGTGGCAGAGGAGATTACCCAGGCAGAAGACATAGAGCTTGACGCTTCCGATTTCATAAGCGAGGAGGCGATAGTTGCCGCAGCCGTCCCCGCGGCGGCCGCCATCCGCAGTGAAAAGCCTGTTGTCGAAGAGCCCGTAGCGGAGGTCGTAGAAGAGCCCGTGGCCGATCAAATCGAAGATATGCCGGAGATTGAGGATATTCCTACAATCAACGATATACCGGAGATTGAGGATATCCCCGAGCCGCCTTTCACTCAGGAGGACATACCTGCTGCCGAGCCGGAAGAAGAGGAAGGCTCGTTCGAGAGCCTGTTCGGCCTGGCCCCTGCACCTGAAAAGACAACAGGCAGAGGCCGTCGCAAACGCATAATCAACGACGTGGAATCCGACCGCTCGACCAAGGCTGTCATGGACGTAATGGCCGACACCGCCGCATGGAGACACGATATTCCCGGTCCCGAAGTCAAGTCGCTCCGCAGCGCCATAGGCCTCGGCGACCAGGTGCTGTTCATCCGCAAGCTGTTCCGCGATGATTCGGCCCTTTACCAGGACTCCATAGACAAACTCAATTCAATGTCAACCCTTTCCGAAGCGATATCCTACCTGAGCGACACCTTCCCGGAGTGGGACATAGCCTCGGACGACGTGTACCGTTTCATGATGGCCGTACGCCGCAAAATACGCAGATAAAGTGGCAGGCCGTCTGTACATAGTTCCAACTCCCGTAGGCAACCTTGAAGACATGACCTTCAGGGCCGTGTCCGTACTCAAACAGGCCGACCTCATACTGGCCGAAGATACCCGCACCAGCAGCGTTCTTATGCAGCGATATGACATACATGTCCCGCTCAAGTCCCACCACAAGTTCAACGAGCATCAGACAGTGGGAATAATAAGGGAGATGATATTGCAAGGCAAAAACGTAGCCCTTGTCAGCGATGCCGGCACCCCGGGCATTTCAGACCCCGGTTTTCTGCTGGTCAGAAGCTGCGCCGAGGCAGGAATCGAGGTGCAGACCCTCCCCGGAGCCACCGCATGCATCCCTGCCATAGTGTCCTCGGGACTTCCCTGCGACAGGTTCTGCTTCGAAGGCTTCCTCCCGGTTAAAAAGGGCCGTCAGACCCTTCTGCAGGAGCTTTCCTCCGAGAGCAGGACCATGGTTTTCTACGAGTCGCCCTACCGCCTGGTGAAGACTCTGCGACAATTCGCGGAGTTCTTCGGAGCGGACCGCCAATGCTCCGTAGCCAGGGAGATTTCCAAGATGTTCGAAGAGCACAGACGGGGAACGCTCGCTGAGGTTGCCGACTGGTTCGAAGTCCATGAGCCCAAGGGCGAAATAGTAATAACGGTGGCGGGCGCTCCCGCCGTCAAGGAAGAGAGGGACCCTTCCGAAAAGAGGTCCCGCAAACATCGTAACCCGGCAGGAGAAGACAGACCGGACGATGGATACAGACAAGAAGAAGAGCTCTAAGTTCTCAGCTTCTGCCGCAATGGGGGCCGTTGCCCTCGCATTTTTGGTAATAGGTTATCAGACAGCCCTGTTCGTTCACAGGGCGGCGGCTTTACGTATAGTTGCCAACAAAGACTCCCCTGATACGGTGTATATAATTGAAAGGGTACATGACTCCCCTCTTGAATCCTCCGGCGAGCAGACGGAGGTCATAACTCGCAGGAGCAATTCCCATCACTCCCCAAAAGCCGTAAACATACGGAGAGAATACACTGCAAGGTCCTATGAATCATTCCGTTTCAATCCCAACACTGCATCAGTGGAAGACCTCATGCGGCTTGGATTTTCACGCAAGCAGGCCGAATCCATAGACAATTACCGCCGCAAGGGAGGCAGGTTCCGCCGCAAGTCCGACTTCAAGAAGTCATACGTAGTGGAGGACAGCGTGTTTGCCCGGCTGGAGCCATTTATCGACATTCCCCTGGTGGATTTGAATAAAGCGGATTCGGCTGATTTCGACGCCCTCCCGGGGATTGGCCCCTGGTTCGCCTCCAAGATGATTTCCTACCGCCGCAGCCTCGGAGGCTATTCTTTCAAGGAACAGCTTATGGACATATACAATTTCGACAAGGACAAGTTCGACGGCCTGAAGGACCTTGTCACCGTAGGGCCCGGCGCACCATTCAGGCTGTGGACCCTTCCGGAGGACTCTCTGAGGATGCATCCGTATATAGACAGGCATGCAGCACATTCAATAGTACTGTTCAGGGATAATACGCCCCCGGAGGGCTGCACGGTAGAGGCTCTTGCCAAAGCCGGGATATTGCCGGAGGAACTCGCCCTCAAGCTGGCACGATGCCGAATCGAGCCACCTGCCCCCACAAGAGCAAATAAATAATGCAATGTCGCAAGTATTTTGTATATTTGCATACTTTAAGCAATTCACGACATGACTCTTATAAAATCCATTTCCGGCATTCGCGGCACCATAGGTGGAGCCCCCGGAGACGCATTGACTCCCATTGACATAGTCAAGTTCACATACGCATACAGCGCCAAGCTTCGCGAGCGCAAGCCCACTCCCAACGGCCCCAGGTACAAAGTCGTGGTCGGAAAGGATGCGAGGATGTCAGGTCAGATGGTCGAGCAGCTTGTATGCGGCACCCTCATAGCCTGCGGAATAGATGTAGTCAAGGCCGGTTTCGCTTCCACTCCCACCACGGAGATGGCTGTGACCTTCGCAGGTGCGGACGGCGGAATCATACTTACCGCCTCCCACAATCCCCGCCAGTGGAACGCCCTCAAGCTCCTCAACGAGAAGGGAGAATTCCTCAGCGCCGCTGAAGGCCAGGCCATACTGGACTGCGCCGAGTCGGGAGAGTTCGACTTCGCCCCGGTGGATGAAATAGGCCAGATTACCGAGCATGATTTCACAGACGAGCATGTGGATGCCATACTCGGGCTGCGCACCGTCGATGTAGAGGCCATAAGCAACGCCCATTTCAGGGTGGTAGTCGATGCCATCAACTCGGTCGGTGCCATAATAATGCCCCGCCTTCTTGAGAGGCTCGGAGTCGAGTGCATTTGCATAAACAGCGAGACTACGGGCAATTTCGCACATAATCCCGAGCCGCTTCCGGTGAATCTTAAAGAACTGAGTGACACGGTGGTACGCGAGCATGCCGACCTTGGCATCTCCGTCGATCCGGATGTGGACCGCCTCGCTTTCATCTGCGAGAACGGCGAGCCTTTCGTGGAGGAATACACCCTTGTCAGCGTTGCCGACTATCTGATGCGCCGTGCCACTGAACTGGCCAAGGCCGACGAAGTCTCAGTCGAAGAGGAAATCACTCCATACAAACTGGTTACATGTTCCAACCTGTCCTCTTCAAGGGCACTTCGCGATGTCACAGAGAAATGGGGAGGAGTCTATCATGCTGCTGCCGTCGGCGAGGTCAACGTCACCACAAAAATGCACGAGAGGGGAGCCCTTATCGGAGGTGAAGGCAACGGAGGCGTGATTTATCCCAGGCTGCACAGCGGCCGCGACGCAATGGTGGGTACAGCCCTGTTCCTGACGAATCTTGCCAATCTGGGCATCTCCGTATCCGAGCTCAAGAAGACTCTTCCCGAGTACCATATTGCCAAGAACAGGATAGACCTCTCGGATGCTTCCCTCATTGACCGCATACTGGAAGGCCTCAAGAAGGAATATGCTTCCGAAGACATAAACACCCTGGACGGCGTGAAAATCAGTTTCGAGGCAAGCCGCAGCTGGGTTCATCTCCGCAAGTCCAACACCGAACCCATAATCCGCGTATATGCCGAAGCTCCCACCGAGGAAGAGGCCCGGGCACTCGCTGAGAAGATTGTCGGGTTCGCCCACAGCATCATAGGCTGATGTTCTCCTTCAGGACCACTCCGCTGGAGGACCAGGTAGACAAGGCCCTGCTCGACGGCAGGGTCGGTTGTTTCTGCACCCAGAATTGCTGGGACACGCTGCGCGGCCGTTTCATGTACGACCTGTTCAAGGACAGGGGTAATCTCGGACCGGTTTTCACTCCCGAAGATACCGAACTCACCCCCGGGACCAACCATATTCATTTCGCTCCGGAGGCCCTTTCGGGGCTCTCGGCAGTGGTCGTGGAGATTCAAGACGTGGGGTCGCGTTATTCCAACTATACCAAGGATGTAATGCGCCTTATGTGCGCCATGGAGGCAATGGGAGACGATTCCCCTGCCCTTTACATAGTGGACCATATCAATCCTGCAGGGCGTTTCGTCGAGGGGTCCATTCCCAGCGGACCTTCCGAGGACTGGGTACCTAAAGTGGCTCATCGTCACGGACTTACCCTTGGCGAGCTTTGCAATCTGTACTACAACGAAATAGGTGCGAAGTTCCCCCTGCACATCATATCGGCCCTGGCCTCGGATTCCACCCGGCAGATAATGCCCTGGACCATAGCGCCGGCCTCCGACATTCCGGGGATGTTCACCTGTTATATGTATAGCGGCGGCGGACTTTGGAACAACACCACCATAACTCCAGCCATAGGTACAGCCAGGCCATACGAATATTTCGGCGCGCCTTTCCTCAAGCCCGGCAGCAACGAGCCCGTGCCCTGCCCGGAAGGTGTGCTGATGCGCCCCTGCTCTTTCAGGCCTTCGACAGGACGCTATGAGGGGCAGAGCTGCTATGGTTACCAAATAATGTTGAGGCCCGGCGCAGAGTACCATTCCCTGCTGCATACCTTGCAGCTTATGCGATTCTTCCTCGGACGCTATTCACAGTTCGAGCTGCTTGCAGAGTTCTCACGCAAGCTGGCGGACCCGGTGCTGGAGGAGTATCTTGCAGGTACGATATCTCTCCAGGATGCCAGGGAGCACGTGAAGGTGGAGGAGCAAAAGTGGATAAGGAAGGCCAAGAGGTTCTCTCTCTACCCCGACCAGCCTGTCAGGATGAAATAAGAAGCTGTTTTGAAAATTTCAAAACAGCTTCTAAGTCAAAGAGGGGCTGACCGCGTGGTCAGCCCCTCTGTCAATATAAAGCCTTGTATCAGAAGGACTGGGCGATTGCGATGAAGTCGTCAGCCTTGAGCGCGGCTCCGCCGATGAGACCGCCGTCGATGTCGGGCTGGGCGAAGAGTTCCTTTGCGTTTGAAGGCTTGCAGCTGCCGCCATAGAGGATGGTAGTGTCTTCAGCGACCTTCTTTCCGAACTTTTGCTCGATGACGCCTCGGATGCAGGCGTGGATTTCCTCTGCCTGCTCTGCGGTAGCGGTCTTGCCTGTACCGATGGCCCATACGGGCTCGTAGGCTATGACAACGTGTGCCATGTCTTCCTCGGTGAAGTTATAGAGCACGTTCTTGATCTGCTCGGTAACGACCTCGAAATGCTTTCCGTCCTCACGCTCCTTGAGGTTCTCTCCGACGCAAAGTATTACGTCAAGGGCATTTGCGAGTGCGAGCTTGACCTTCTCGACGAGTTTGGCATCGGTCTCGCCATAGTACTGCCTTCTCTCGGAATGGCCGAGGATGGTATATGTGCAACCTGCAGAAGCCAGCATGTCGGCAGCAACTTCGCCAGTGTACGCACCTTTCTCCTTGTCGGCGCAGTTCTGTGCGGACAGAGCCACGTCGCTGCCCTTGAGTTCAAGGGCCACGCTCACCAGGTGGGTGAAAGGAGGTGCTACTATAAGTTTGACATTGGCGGGAAGGCTCTTGGACTTTTCAGCCACGGCCTTTGCAAGCTCTACGCCCTGGGGAACGGTGGTGTTCATCTTCCAGTTGCCGGCTACTATGAATTTTCTCATTTTCTTGTAAATTATAAGTTGTTTATAAGTTTTGTATCCTTGTTCCAATCAAGCTGGCTGTAGAATGCATCCAGCACGCCGCTGCCTGCGCAGGGCAGGTACATGGAAAAGCCGCAGAATGCATCTACCTTGTGGACCTTCTTGTCCGTATCGGAATAATACTGCCCGGTAGTACCTTTATATAGCATGCAGTTCTCAAGGGCCCCGTCGAGCAACGCAGCATCTTCCTCGTCCATTCCGGCCTTGTCCAGTATGTCCCGAAGGTCGAAGAACCAGTGCTTGCTGCCCCCGAAACACTGCACCGTCTTCCAGTCCAGCGAAGCGATTTCTTCCCGGTATTTGTCAAACAGGCTCTTGCAGACCCTGGCAAGGTCATCCATACGTCGGGTGTCCACTATGGATATGGTAGCCGAGGCGGAGGCCCCCGTAAATGTCTCGTACATGGCTATATAATCGCTGCACACGAGCTCGGGATTCGGGACTTCGCTATGAAGCAGCCTTTCCACGATCGTATCATAATCAAAGCCTTCCGACATCACCTCGGTCTGTGAGAAGCCGACCTTGTCGGCCACCCCGCGAAGCGAATAGGCAACTTCCACGCATCCCATCAGACAGGCATCGAAAAGAAGGTAGTCAAGGTGCATGGGGATAGCAGCGGCGAAGGCTTCTATCTCTACCTCGGTGCTCATCTTGGTCACTCCCTCGTAGAATGTCTCTTGAAGGACAGACTTTGTAAGCGCCACCTCAGGCTCGTCATATTCAAATGAGCTCAGCCTGCGGGGAGCCGTCCTGCGGGCGGACCAGAGGATATCGTCATCTGAAGAAACCTTCTCATAATTGGAAGGATTGGCATAATAGCCCGCAGGCATCCATCCCGTAGCATGGGAAGACAGCACCATGCCGAAATGCTCGGCAGGGAAAGTCTTCTGCACGAACTCAAGGCATGTGCGAAGGGTCTTGGCATCGGCCAGTTTCTCGCCTTTGGGAAGGGTCAGCAAGGTGTCAGAAACGGCTATTCCGGCCGCATCGCGATAAAGCCTTATGACTGCGGGGGAGGTCTGGGTGGTATAAGCCCCGTGGGAATGCTTTGCGACAAGTATCATTATCTCCTCGCTGTTCTTGGGCGGAAGATAGCCGGCCTTGATGTCGCCGATGTCGGTAAGCAGCCAGCCGGAGAGGTTGTTGAAACCCGCCGAGAGCATAATCATGACACGCTTGGGCTCCTTCTGCGGCTCTTTCCTTCCGATTCCGTTGCAGGAAAGGACAAGTGGAAGCAGCGAAAGCGCAATAAGAAATATGCTCTTAATCTTACCCATAATTATGCAAATATAGCAATTTTCTACGTATCTTTGCATAACATAGACTTTTAATGATGAAACAATTTTATAAAATGGCAATGGTATTCGCTGCATCAGCGGCTATGCTTTCCTGCGGTCCCCGCCAAAAGGCTGCGGACGATGATTTCAAGTATCTGGTCGACGGATTCGCCGACCTCAACATTATAAGGTACAAGATTCCCGGCTGGGATAATCTGAGCCTTGCCCAGAAGGAATATGCTTATCACCTCAGCGAGGCGGCAAAATGGGGACGAGACATCACCTGGGACCAGTACTGCAAGTGGAATCTGCCCCTGCGCCATACCCTCGAGACTATACTGGAGAACTATACCGGCAACAAGCAAAGCACTGACTGGCAGGACTTTCTGCTCTATGCCAAGAGAGTGTTCTTCGCCAACGGAGTACACCACCATTATGCCGAGGACAAATTTCTGCCCGGCTGCCCCAAGGATTATTTCGCAGCCCTGATGGAAGCTGTCGGAGTGAAAGATGAGGCTCTTCTTGACTTCATATACGACCCCGACGCATTCCCGCAGAGACGCTCCACCAGCAAGGACGGAGACATCGTGCAACTGTCCGCCGTCAATTTCTATGAAGGTGTCACACGCGCCGAGGTCGAGAAATACTACGCTTCCATTGAGAAGCCGGGAGACCCCGAACCTGTTTCATACGGCCTTAACTCCAAGATAGTCAAGGGAAAGGACGGCCGCGTCTATGAGGAAAGGTGGAAGATAGGCGGCATTTACGGCCCCGCCCTCGAAAAGATAAGCGGCGAGCTGATAAAGGCCGCAGCCGTAGCCGAGAACGAGGACCAGAAGAGGGCTCTTGAACTCCTTTGCGAATATTACGAGACCGGCGACCTCCGCAAGTGGGACGAATACAACATAGAATGGGTCAAGGATACGGTTGGCACAGTGGATTATATCAACGGATTCATAGAGGATTATGACGACCCCCTGGGCCACAAGGCAACCTTCGAGGGATATGTGCATATCAAGGATTCTGCGGCATCAGCACGCACCGAAATACTGAGCGCCAATGCTCAGTGGTTCGAGGACAACTCCCCCGTCGATCCCAGGTTCAAGAAAAAAAACGTCAAGGGCGTTTCCGCCAAGGTTGTCAACGCCGTGGCAATGTCCGGTGCCTGCTATCCCAGCACGCCCATAGGCATCAACCTTCCCAACGCGGACTGGATACGCAAGGAGCACGGTTCCAAGTCCGTGACAATAGCGAACATCACCCACGCTTACGACTATGCCGCACAGGAACAGCCCCGCAGCACCCTTGCTGAGTTCGCCTACAGCCAGCAGGAAATCGACAATTACCGCAAATACGGTCCTTACACTGACGAGGTCCACACCGACCTGCACGAGTGCCTGGGACACGCCAGCGGCCAGCTCCTTCCCGGCACTTCCTCTTCCGCTCTGGGAGAATACCAGTCCGCCCTCGAAGAGGCCCGCGCCGACCTGTTCGGACTATACTACATAGCCGACCCCAAGATGGTCGAACTCGGAATAGTGCCCGACCTGGAGGCCTACAAGCCTGCCTACGAGCATTATATCCGCAACGGCATCATGGTACAGTTCTCCAGGGTGGAACTCGGTCGTCCAAATACCGAGGCACACATGCAGAACCGCAAGCTGATTGCACAGTGGTGCTACGAAAAAGGCTTGAAAGACAATGTGATAGAGAAGAAAATCAAGGACGGCAAGACTTATTTCGTCGTGAACGACCACAAGGCTCTCCGCGGTCTTTTCGCCGAGCTTCTCGCCGAGATACAGCGCATCAAGTCCGAGGGTGACTATGCAGCCGGCAAGGCCCTTATCGACACCTACGCCGTAGATATAGACCCCGAACTCCACAAGGAGGTACGCGAGCGCTATGACGCCCTGCACCTGAGGCCTTACGGAGGCTTCCTCAATCCTGAGATTGTTCCTGTTGTCAAGGATGGAGAAGTCGTAGATTACAAGCTGGAATATCCCGACGACTTCCTCGGCCAGCAGCTCTCTTACGGCCACCGGTACAGGACCCTTTGATGGACAGGCTTTTAAAAGATTATTCCTATTACCTGAAGGTCGAACGGGCCATGTCTTCCAACACCGTGGAGGCATACCTGTCCGACCTGCAGGCTTTTTTCGATTCGGGAGTTCCGGATGCCCTTAGCGTCAGTCCGGATGACATAATCTCCTATCTTTCAGGACTTGACATATCCGAGCGTTCGCAGGCAAGGCTGCTGAGTTCCTTGCGTTCCTTCTTCGGATGGCTGCAGATTGAAGGAGAGAGGAAGGACAATCCCGCTGAGAACGTGGATGCGCCGAAGATTGGCCGCTATCTGCCTTCAGTGCTATCTGTCGAAGAAATCGACGCCATAATGGACAGCGTTTCCCTCAAGGATTGGAAAGGGCTGAGGGACAGATGCATACTGGAGGTGCTCTATGCCTGCGGACTGCGCGTTTCCGAGGCTTCGTCCCTGAGGATTTCCGATATTTTCGAGAGCGAAGGCTTTGTGCGGGTCACGGGAAAGGGCGACAAGCAGAGGATAGTTCCCATAGGGAGCCTTGCCCTTTCATGGATAAGGACCTATCTGGATTCGCGGCCGGATTCTGCTCCGGGATATGAGGATTGCCTCTTCATAAACGCTAAGGGAAGGCCGCTCAGCAGGGTTTCGATTTTCAACCTGGTCAAGAAGCAGGCCATGCTCGCCGGCATACACAAGGAGATTTCCCCTCACACTTTCCGCCATTCTTTCGCTACGCACATGATAGAGAACGGGGCGGACCTTCGCGTTGTCCAGGAGATGCTGGGGCACGAGAGTATTCTGACAACGGAAATCTACACGCATATAGACCAGTCTTCCTGGCAGAAGGCCGTGCTCGACGCGCATCCTGATAAATAAGGTGGTCAAGCCCCCGGGCAGCGTGTCCATAGTGCAGCGATGGCCTCAAGGACACAGGGCCGCGATTTCCTCCTGTGTGAGGCCGGTGTAAAGGGTTATCTTATCCGCCGGTTCCCCGCATTCCAGCATCTTGAGAGCCAACTCCACGAAGGCATCCTTGCGGCCTTTCTTTATGCCACGCGCCTCACCACGCGCCTCACCGCGAGTTTCCCCCTCCTTGACAGCATACTCAAGTTCGCACTTGCGGTCGAGCTCACGGAAATACTCGCCGTAGTATTCCTCGAACCTCTGTAAGTCGTATTTTGCTATCTCCATGGTGTGATACAGGTTGTTTAAAAAGT
>JAFVCK010000005.1 GCA_017479265.1 Bacteroidales bacterium
CCGTTGCTCTCGCAGAAGTCTTTGATGGAGATCCGCTGGTTGCTGCGGTAGCGGCGGATCAGGAACTCTTTTTCAAGAGGGTTCAAGTGTTTTGCCATAAAAGTTTCTCCTTCCGGGTAGAAGTGGATTGAGTGGGGTCTCTCCGGAGCCGCGCCGGTTGTTGGGCCCTCCGGTCGGGGCTCCGCCCCTCCCTCCTGGCCCAACAACCTGGACTCAACTACAAAGATACAACATTCAATCTTTTTCTACCCCTCCGTGTCTACTTTTACGTGTGCAGCAAAGTTTGTGCGCTATTCGGCCTGGTGGACCTTGTGGGAGCGGCGGATGGCGGCAATGTTCTCGAGCTCGCTCTTGCTCTGTCCGTCTTCAAGTATGAGGATGGGCTTGGCATCGGGGGCGTAGTGGAACTTGCGGACATTCTCCGCGTTGTTGTATCCGACCTTCTTGATGATGATGTTCTCCTCGGGCAGCACTATCTCGCCTTCCTTCTCTACGGGAACGGGATTGTACTTGAAGTTCTTGTCTATCATTATCAGCTTGCCGAAATCCGAGCCCGTGAGCCCTATGAGGTTCATCTTGAAGCCCGTCGCTATGGCCGTGATATGAATCGTGTCGCCGGCCTCGGGGTCGTCATCGTAGATAAGGCCTCTCTTGAACTTGCTGACGCTGCCCGTGTAGTTGCTTATCATGTTGCTGATTTTGTTCAGCTCGTCCATGCGCAGGCCCTGGTCGTTCTGCCCGGCGGTAATGTTGATAAGCAGGTTCTTGCAGGTCTTGAGGTCGAAATCGTTGAGCAGGGGAGACTCCAGTGCACCCTTCACCGCATCCTCCAGACGGTTGCGTCCGCTGCCGGTTCCGCAGCCCATCAGGGCCATGCCGCTGTTCTTCATCATGGTTTTCACGTCCTCGAAGTCCACGTTGATGTATCCGGGCTTGGTGATAATCTCGATTATGCCGCGGACCGCCGTCGCCAGCACCTCGTCTGCGCGGGGGAAAGCGTCCTGCACCAGCTGGTTGCCGAAAAACTCATAGAGCTTCTCGTTGTTGATAATCAGCAGGCTGTCCACGTTCTTCTCCAGTTCGTGTATGCCGTCCACGGCCTTGGACAGGAAATCGTCGCCCTCGTTCTTGAAAGGCAGGGTCACGACTCCTATAGTCAGTATGCCCCTGTCCTTGGCCATCTTGGCGATAACCGGTGACGCGCCTGTGCCTGTGCCGCCGCCCATGCCGGCGGTAATGAACAGCATGCGGGTACCGGTGTTCAGAATCTTCTCGGCGATGATGTCCTGCGACTCAAGAGCGGCGTTGCGGGCCTTCACGGGGTCCGTACCTGCGCCCAGACCGCTGTCGCCGAGCTGGATCTTGATGGGGACATTGCTCTTGAGCAGAGCCTGCGAATCGGTGTTGCAGACGATGAAATTGCAACCCTGGATATGCTGGTTGTACATGTAGGTGACGGCATTGCAGCCACCGCCGCCAACGCCTATGACCTTGATCATCGAGTTCTCCGGAATCCAGTCATCCGGGGTGACGTTTATTTCAAAATTACTCATCGCTGTCAGAGTTTACCTTGTCATAGAAATTGCTTATAGTCTCTCCAATGCTGTTCTTGATGGTCTCCCATCTGACCTTGAGCTTGTGCTCCTTCTTGGGCTTGCGGACGCTCTCGGGCTTGACCTCCACCTTGGGTACTTCCTCGTCGGAGAACAGGGCCGAAGGAGTCTCGACTGCCTGCTCGGGGGCCTCTTCGACTGCCTGAACCTCCTCTGCCACAGGCTCTTCCTCGTACTCTGGCCCGGCTTCTGGAGCCTCGCTCACGGGAGCGTCTATGCAGGAAGAAACGCCGTCGGCCTTGGCCTCAAGCAGCATTCCTATGGAAGTGGTGGCCGAAGTGTTGAAAACGCCGGGGCAGCCGGAAGCCGAGAAGAGAGGTCTCGGCATGCCTGTCCTGACGGTGTATCCGGACATGTCCTTCACCATGGAAGAAAGGTTTCCGAGGGCAGCGCCGCCTCCGGTAATGACTATACCGCTGCGCAGGCTGTCCGCGAATCCGCTGCGCTCAATCTCATAGAGCAGTGCGTCTATGATTTCGCGGCAACGGGCTGTGATTATCTCGGAGAGGAAATAGACGGGAATCTGCTTGTAACCTTCCACGTCGCCCTCGATTTGCAGTATCTTCTCGCCCAGGTTCTGCAGGCGGTCGGGCTGGCAGGCTCCGAAGGCCATCTTGAGGTTCTCGGCGAGGGTCTCGGTGATGGAGCACTCGCTGCGTATGTCGGAAGTTATCACCTTGCCTCCGAAGGGGATGCAGGCGTAATGGCGAAGTATCTTGCCCTTGTATATGCTGACGGAAGTAGCGCCGCCGCCGAGGTCCACCAGGGCCACGCCGTTCTCCATTTCGTCCTCGGTGAGCACGGCCTTGGCTATGGAACCGGGGGTGAAATACTTGCGCGAAACCGCTATCTCGAGGTCGTTGAACACCTTGTCTATGGTCCTGACGGAAGAACGCCGGCCGATGAACAGCTTGAAATTGCCCTCGAAGGACTCGCTGATAACGCCGATTATGTCATTCTCTATCAGCTGGAAGTTCTCGTCCTCGGAATAGGACTGGGCTATGGCACCGTAGATTTGCTCCCTCTCGGGGTCGCGCAGGGGATACTGCTCGCGGGCTATGCTCTTGAGCGCCTCCACCTCCTCGACGGTGATGCTCTCGTCGGGATTGCTCCTCGTGACCTTGGCGCAGTTGGACTCCTGGCGCACATCGCAGCGGGGCAGACCGACCACCACCTGCAATATCTTGATTTTCAGTTCCTCTTCGGCCTCGGCAATGACCTCGCGGATGGGAACTCCCGCCTTCTGGGGATTGAATACCGCGCTGTTCCTTATGCCCTGCGAAGGCTTTTCGCGGTAGAATAGTACCTGGATGTCGTCACCCGACACCTTTGCCACGGTGAGGGCTATCTTTGACGACCCCAGGTCGACTGATGCTATGTACCTCTCTTCCATATTGTTACTTTGTTCTGCAGATTATTTGTCCGTCGTATTTCAGGTTAACGCTTCCGTAGTAGCCCGGCTCCTTTGCGGGAGCTATGTGGGTGTAATACTTTTGTATGGCCGCCAGTTTCTCCTTGTAGGAGCAGGGATCTCCGAATATGAATTTTTCCTTGCCCTTCACGGGATACAGCACTATTTCTCCGTTCTTGTCCACGTTTATCTTCGGGAAGGCCCCCTTCCACTTGGGGTCGCTGTTCAGTATAGCGGCAAGGCCGGTGATATTCTCCAGCCATATCTTCTCGCTCTCGCTTGCAGGATATCCCTTGAACCCCGCTGGAACGCATAGCGGAATCTGTCCCTGCACCTGCGGGAGGGGCTTCTTGAAGCCGGGATGCTCGGGGAATATGAAGCCGTTTGCATCGGCATAGTAGGAAGCGTCCGGGGCCTTGAACAACAGTGCTGGCTCCCTCTGGCCGATTTCCAGATGCAGCAGTCCGTCGGGGGTTATGTAGGCCTGGGCCGAGGAAATGACTCCGACACCTGTCAAGATGTTTTCTATCTTCTTGAGATTCAGGCTGTCCAGAGGCTTTCCCAGATAGACTCCGTACTCCTTCTCGAGCGTGGCCTTGACCTCGGAGGGCTTTATGAACGACACGCTGACGCTGTCCACGATGCATACGTCCAGCCCGGTGCAGGTCTTGAGCGCCCAGTCCTTGTCCATTCCTCTGGCGAGAATGCACAGCAGGGCCACCGTCCCCAGCAGGATGGCTGCAATCAAGGATATGCGAAGTCCCTTTTTCATAGGCGCTTCGAGAGCATTTGCGTTATGGGCCCGATGTATCTGTCCACGTTGCCGGCCCCGAAGGTCGCGAGCACGTCAACAGGCTCTTTTTCAAGATATTCCATCAGTTCTTCCTTGCGCAGAAGCACCTTCTCGGGGCAGGTCACGTCCTTGAAAATGATTTCGGAAGTGACTCCGGGAATGGGCTCTTCGCGGGCAGGATAAATGTCCAGCAGTATGAGTTTGTCCACCTTGCTGAGGGACGCGGCGAAGCCCTTCGCAAAATCCCTCGTGCGGGTGTAAAGGTGGGGCTGGAATATGGCCGTCAGTTTCCTTCCTGGGAATATGTCCCTCATTGAGCTTATGGCTGTGGAGAGCTCGTCCGGGTGATGGGCGTAATCGTCTATGTATGAAAGCTTTGGAGAGTTAAGGTGAATCTCCAGCCTCCTCTTGACTCCGCTGAACGAGCCTATGGCCTCCTTCACCTTCGCGCTCTCCAGGCCGTATGTGAGGCATATAGCAGCGGCGGCTATGGAATTTTCGGCATTGACCCATCCGGGCACTCCCACCCTCACCGAGGGGATTATGCCGCCGGGCCATTTGAGGTCGAAAACGAGATGTCCTATTTCGTCGGGATGGGCGTCAAGGGCGCAGAAATCGGCCTCGGGATCAGTATAGCTGTATGTAAGTATCCTGGCCTTGGTGTCTGAAGGGCCGATTGGCAGTCCCTTCTTTATTATCAGGGTGCCGCTTGTCTGGGAGGCGAAATCCCTGAAAGCCTGCCTGTAGGCCTCCACGGTGCCGTATATGTCCAGATGGTCGGGGTCCATGGCGGTGATGACGGCAATGTCGGGGAAAAGCTGCAGGAAGGAACGGTCGAACTCGTCAGCCTCCGCCACTACTGTGGGGGTGTGGCTGACCAGCATGTTGGTCGAGTAATTCTTGGATATGCCGCCTAGGAAGGCGCTGCATCCTTCGCCGCTCTGCGTGAGAATATGGGCCGTGAGAGTGCTTGTAGTGGTCTTTCCGTGTGTTCCGGCCACGGCGAGGCATCTCTGTCCCTTGGCTATTTCGCCCAGCACGCGGGAGCGCTTGAGCACCCGGTATCCATGCTCGTTGACATATCGCAGCTCTCCAAGGTCGGCGGGGACTGCGGGGGTATAAACCACCAGGGTCTCGTCCTTGTCGGCGGGAATGAAGGAGCAGTCGTCGGTGTAGTGTACCGGTATTCCTTCGGCGCACAGCGCCTCCGTGAGCTCCGAAGGGGTCCTGTCGTAGCCTGACACTTCAAAGCCTTTGAAATGCCAGTAGCGTGCCAGGGCGCTCATTCCGATTCCGCCTATTCCTATGAAATATACGTTCTTCATACCAGTTTATATACCTCCTGTGCTATTGTAAGGGCCGCATCCGGAAGCGCCAGCGCGGCTATGTTCTTCTCCATTGAAGCTATCTTGTCAGGGTCGGAAAGCAGCCCGAGGGCTGTCTTCATGAGTTTTTCCACTGCCTCTGAATCCTTGACCATCAGGGCGGCAT
Organism: Bacteroidales bacterium; assembly: GCA_017479265.1. Classification (GTDB taxonomy): domain Bacteria; phylum Bacteroidota; class Bacteroidia; order Bacteroidales; family UBA932; genus Cryptobacteroides. The sequence continues at coordinate 5,309 of JAFVCK010000005.1, forward strand.
CCTTGCGCACCAGCGCCATGGCGTTGTGGGTCTGATGGTCCTCCGCCACATTGGGTGAAGGCACGAAAATGGCCGCCTTGTGGGCTGCGCAAAGCTCTGATACAGTGGAGGCTCCGCTGCGGGAAATCACCACGTCGGCAGCAGCGTAGGCAAGGTCCATCCGGGCTATGAAATCGCTGTAGATTATGTCGGGAAGGCTGCGTCCCGCCATGAAAGCGTCTATCCCGGCCTTGTAGTATTTGCCGCACTGCCATATCAGCTGCACGCCTTCACCGCCGGGGCAACCTGCTTCTATCCAGGCCTTTACGGCCTTGTTGAGGGTGCCGCTGCCAAGGCTTCCGCCCACTATGAATACATGCTTCTTCCCGGGGTCGAGGCCGTATAGTTTCAGTCCATCCTCTTTCATCTGGGGGGTAGGGGGCACTATGGAAGAGCGTATGGGATTGCCGCTCATCACTATCCTGTCGGCAGGGAAGAACTTATCCATGCCTTCGTAGGCCACGCAGATGCTGCCTGCCTTCTTGGAAAGCAGCTTGTTGGTGAGTCCCGCAAATCCGTTCTGCTCCTGGATGAGGGTGGGAATGCCCTCCTTCTGTGCAGCCCTCAGCAGGGGAGCCGATGCGTATCCGCCCACGCCGATGGCAATGTCAGGCTTGAATTCCCTTATCACCTTGCGTGCCATGCGAAGGCTCTGGACTACCTTGAAGGGCACTTTTAGGTCGCCTATCAGGTTGCGCAGGGTCAGCTGCCTCTGGAGCCCGGTGATGGGCAGGCCGACTATCTTGTAGCCTGCCGCAGGGACCTTTTCCATTTCCATCTTGCCCTTGGCCCCGACAAAGAGAATCTCCGTTTCGGGGTTGAGTTCCTTGAGCTTGTTCGCAATGGAAATGGCCGGGAAGATATGGCCTCCCGTACCGCCGCCGCTTATTATCGCACGCAATTTCTTGTATTCCATAACTATATCAAATCCAAATCGTTAAGACTTTCTCTCACCTCGTCGTCAGTCTCTATGATGGGGGCTTTCTCTTCGGTTTCCTTCTCCACCCTGCGCTTTGCGCCCCGGCTAATGGAAAGTATGATTCCGAAGGCTATGCTGAAGCATAGGAAGGATGTCTTTCCGTCGCTTATCATGGGCAGGGTCTGTCCGGTCAGGGGGCCTATGTCCACGTTGACCAGCATGTGCATGAGGGCCTGCCCGGAAATCAGTATCACCAGGCCCGCTATCGCGCTCTTTGCAAAGTTGTCCTCGCAGTTCCTCGCTACGATGGAGCCTCTTGCCAGCAAGGCCGCGTAAAGTATTATAATCAGAAGGGCTCCGAGCAGTCCGTATTCCTCAATTATGAAGGCGAAGGTGTAGTCGGCGAAAATCACGGGCACTACGTATTTCTGGGTGCTCCTGCCCGGGCCCTTGCCTAGGAAAAGGTTGCCTTCGCTGGCCGCCAGCTTGGCTCCCAGGGGCTGCTGGGTGCGTCCCAGCACCACGTCGAACTGGGGAGTGCCTACAGCCTCTACCAGTTCCTGCTCGGGGGAACGGCCCACACGCTTGACTGCGCTGCCGACATGGTCGAAGTATTTGCCGCCGGAGGCGAAGTGTATTCCTATGCACAGCCCGAGCAGTCCTACGGCCCCGAGGAACACCGGAATGAGTTCCCTGACCTTTATGCCGCCTATGACTATAGTGACGAACATGAGACCGCCAATGAACAGGGCGCTGGACATGCTGCCTCCAAGTATCATCACGGTTATTATGCCCATGGGGATATAGAGGTAGAACCATTTCTTGCCCATGTCGGTGGTGAACCAACTTAGGAACTTGACGTTCTTGAACTTGTACACCAGGCTGAAGGCCTGTTTCCCTTCGCTGTCTTCCTTGTAGGCGTTCACGGCCCAGGCTATGTACATGACCATGGCCACCTTGACCACTTCGAACACATGCAGCTGGAGGCCGAATATGTTGATCGTCCTCCAGGCCTGGTTGATGTACTCGGCCTTTACGTGGGGCAGCTTGATGTGCAGGTCCAGATACGCCAGCAGTGCGAACGAGAGCAGGAATCCGAACTTTGCCGCAAGCTCCAGCACCTTTATGTTCTTTATATTGTAAATGCCTACTATGCAGAGAGTTCCGAGAATGGCAACTATCAGGTGCTTCTGTATGATAGCCTCCCTGGTGGTCCTGTTTGCGAGGGCCAGCAGGGAAGTGGAGGAAGAAATAGCGATTATGGAAAGCATGATGAGGGTCAGGGCGATCATCCATATCACCCTGTCTCCTTCCACGTTTTCCATCAGGCCCGGCAGGTTGCTGAAGCGGCTTTTCTTCGTCTTTTCCATATTACAGGTTCCTTACAGCTTCCTTGAATTTCTCGCCTCTGTCCTCATAGCACTTGAACAGGTCGAAACTGGCGCAGCAGGGGCTCAGCAGCACCACGTCTCCGTCCGCCGCCATCTTGCTGGCCGCCTTTACGGCCTCGTCCGCGGAAAGGGTGTCCACCAGGGGCTTGCCCATTTTTCCGAAGGCCGCGTGTATCTTCGCGTTGTCCACGCCGAGGCAGACTATGCCCTTGACCTTTTCCTTCACCAGGGAGTCCAGGACGCTGTAGTCGTTGCCCTTGTCAGTTCCGCCCACTATCCACACCACGGGCTTTTTCTGGCACTCCAGGGCGTACCATGCCGCATCCACGTTGGTAGCCTTGGAGTCGTTGATATACAGCACTCCGCCCACGCTCATGACGGGCTCCAGACGGTGCTCTATGGTCTTGAAGGAGCGCAGAGACTCGCGGATTACGGCATTGTCTATTCCCGTTGCCTTGGCTGCGAGGGCCGCTGCCATGGAGTTGTATATGTTGTGCTTTCCGCCCAGGGCCAGCTCCTCCAGGTAGATGTCGCACTCGTCCTTTTCGTAGCGGACCTTTATCTTGTCGCCGCTCAGGAATGCGCCCTGCTCCACTTCGCCCTTCTGGGTGAAAGGCAGTTTCTTGGCACGGGTCACTATCTTGTCCAGGTGGTTGATGGTAATCTCGTCGTCGGAGTCGAATATGAAGCAGTCCTCGGGGCGCAGGTTGCGCGTGATGCGGAACTTGGCGCGGACGTAGTTCTCCATATTGTGGTCGTAGCGGTCCAGATGGTCGGGGGTAATGTTGGTTATGATGGCTATGTCGGGACGGAAGTCATAGCAGTTGTCCAGCTGGAAACTGCTGATTTCCAGTACGTAATAGTCGAAATGCTCGGTGGCCACCTGATAGGCGTAGCTCTTGCCTATGTTGCCGCCCAGGCCCACGTTCAGCCCGGCCTGCTGGAGCAGGTAGTATATGAGCGAAGTGGTGGTGGTCTTGCCGTTGCTGCCGGTTATGCATATCTTGCGGGCGGAGTCGTAGCGGGAGGCGAACTCTATCTCCGAAATGATATGTATTCCCTTGTCCTCTATCTTGCGTATCATGGGCACGGTGGAGGGTATACCGGGGCTCTTGACCACCTCGTCGGCATTCAGGATGAGGTCCTCGCTGTGGCCTCCCTGCTCGAAGGGAATGTCCCACTTCCTTAGTTCTTCGACATATTTGGGGTCTATGTTCCCCTTGTCGGAGAGGAACACTTCGAATCCTTTGACCTTTGCCAGTACGGCGGCTCCTACGCCGCTTTCAGCACCACCTAAAACAACAATCCTTGACATATTCTACCTCAGTTTGAGCAGAGCCAGCGTGGCCACTGCCAGTATTATTCCTACTATCCAGAAACGGGCTACTATCTTGGCCTCGGGTATGGCATGCACCGGGTTCTTGATAAGGGCCGGAATGCCTTCTTTCTGGTAATGATGATGGAGGGGGGACATCTTGAAGATGCGCCTGCCTTCTCCGTATTTCTTCCTTGTATATTTGAAATATCCCCTCTGGAGCAGCACTGAAAGGCTCTCAACCAGGAATATTCCGCACAGTATGGGCAGCAGCAGTTCCTTGCGGATGAGAATTGCGCTCACTCCTATGATTCCTCCTATGGTGAGGGAGCCGGTGTCACCCATGAACACCTGGGCAGGATATGAATTGTACCAGAGGAATCCTATCAAGGCCCCGACGAAGGCGGACATGAATATGGCCACCTCTCCCGTGCCCGGTATGAACATGATATTCAGGTAATTGGAATCAATGAGGTTGCCGCTCAGTCAGGCCAGTATGCCTATCACCACACCGACTATTGCCGAGGTGCCTGCGGACAGTCCGTCCATTCCGTCGGTGAGGTTGGCTCCGTTGGAGCAGGCTGTAATCACCAGGATTATCATCAGCACGTAGATGGCCCACTTGGTGTACCAGCCCCATTTGCCCTTGAAGGGGGAGAGGACCTTGTAGTCGAACTCGTGGTCCTTCACGAAGGGAATGGTGGTCTTGGTGCTCTTCACCACGTCCTCTGTCTTGTATCTGCCCGAAGTGATGACCCTTTCGGAGTTGACGTTCACGTCGGTGCTCTCCTGGGAGATATATACGGAGGTGTCGGCCACCTTCTCGCGGACCACTATGTCGGGGCTGTAGCATACGGTGAGGCCGATGACGAAGCCCAGGGCTATCTGGAGGACGAGCTTCATCCTCTCGCTCATGCCTTCCTTGTTGTGCTTGAAGACCTTGATATAGTCGTCCGTGAATCCCATTGCGCCGCACCATACGGTGGTGATGATAAGCAGCAGGGCGTAGATGTTGCGCAGGTTGCAGAACAGAAGGGCGCTTATCAGTATGGCCAGGATTATTATGACTCCGCCCATGGTGGGAGTGCCTTTCTTCTGGAGCTGCCCTTCCAGTCCGAGGTCGCGTATGGTCTCGCCTATCTGCTTGACCCTCAGGAAGTCTATGAGTTTCTTTCCGACAATGAGGGAAATCAGCATGGCGGTAACGCTCGCGAGCATGGCCCTGAAGGAAAGGTAGTTCATCAGCCTTGCTCCGGGGATGTCAAACTGCTGCAGGTATTCGAACAGATGGTATATCATAGTTTATAAGGTCTTGAATATTTCTTGTACAATCTCTTTTTCGTCGAAATGGCGCTTTTCGGTGCCGATAATCTGGTAGTTCTCATGACCTTTGCCGGCCAGGAGTATGGCTGAGCCTTCGGGAGAGAGCATCATGGCCGTGCGTATGGCCTCCTTCCTGTCGGCTATGAAAACGGTCTTGGACAGCCCGGCAGGGCTGAATCCCGCCTTTATGTCCTCCATTATGTCCTCGGTGCGCTCGGTGCGGCTGTTGTCCGAGGTCACGAAAATGCGGTCCGCGTATTTCTCTGCTATGGCCGCCATTTCGGGGCGCTTGGTCCTGTCCCTGTCTCCTCCGCAGCCGAAAAGGCATACGAGGGTGCGTCCCCCGGCTACTTCACGAAGGGTCTTGAGCACGTTCTCCAGGGCATCCGGGGTGTGGGCATAGTCTATCACTACGGACAGGTCGCGGGCTCCGCGTATGGTCTCGAGCCTGCCGGGGGCGGCCTCCAGCTTGCTCAGGGACACCAGCGCCTCTTCCTCGGAAGCTCCGGCGAGAATGGCGGCGGTGTATATAGCGAGCAGGTTGTAGGCGTTGTGGCGGCCCGTGAGCCTGGTCCAGACATCGTGTCCGTCAATTCTCAGCTGCATGCCGTCGAAGCCCTGCTCCAGGATGCGGCAACTGTGGTCTGCCATGCTCCTGCATGAATATGTGACCACGGTGGCCTTGGTGTTCTGCACCATCACCCTGCCGTTCTTGTCGTCTATGTTGATTACGGCGTATGCCGTCCGGGGCAGGTTGTCGAAGAACAGTTTCTTGCAGCGCAGGTACTCCGCGAAGGTCTTGTGGTAGTCCAGATGGTCGTGGGTGAGATTCGAGAATATGGCAATCTTGAACTCCAGGCCCCTGATCCTTTCCTGCTGCACTCCTATGGAGCTGACCTCCATGAAGCAGTATTCGCAGCCCTCGTCCACCATGCTGGCCATCAGCGAGTTGATGGTGATGGGGTCTGCCGTGGTGTTGGCGGTTTCCAGCCTCCTGGGACCTACGTAGTTGGCTATGGTGGAGAGCAGTCCGCAGTTGTATCCAAGGCCCATGAACAGGTGATACAGCAGGGTCACCGTGGTGGTCTTGCCGTTGGTGCCCGTGATGCCTACGAGGGTGAGCTTGCGGGAAGGATGGCCATGGAAGTTGTCGGCGATCAGGGCCTCGGCGACCCTTGTGTCAGCCACCTTTACGAGGGTGAGCCTTTCAATTGCCTCTATGCGTCCGCTCTTGGCCTCAAGGTCGTTGGCGGGGCTTATCTTGGCCAGCTGCGCGGCCAGGGCGAGCTCGTCTTCATATACTATGGCCTGGGCTCCGTTCTGCACGGCGGCGCAGATAAAGTTGTGTCCGTCGCTGGCGAAGCCTCTTTCTGCGATGAACAGGCTGCCCCTTCCCGCGGCGCGGGAATCACGGCATACGCTCCCGATGCCCACATCGTCCCGTCCGCGTATCGCCAGTACGGCTACATTCTCAAGTATATCTCTCAGTATCATTTCGTTATATCCCAATTTGGCATTGTCCCCGTGGCGTAGAGGGTCTCTCCGCCCTTCTCGTTTATAGCATACAGTTTGTCCACAATCTCCCTGAAGGTCATGGCCGGGGTGGTACCTCCGTAGAATATCTCCCTGTCCAGCTTGGAGTAGATTACCACAATGGCGCTGTACAGGGGCTCGTCTGCGGGGAAGAAGCCCACGAACGTGGCCTGGTACTGCTTGCGGCCCTGGAAGTCCTCGTAGGGGGTGCGCCTCTTGACCTTCTTGGGGTCGAGCACTATCCTCGCGGTTCCGGTCTTGCCGGCGACGGGCCATTTGGCTCCCGAGAGCCTTCTCTTTCCTGTACCTTCCTCCGTGACGCTGCGAAGGGCCCTCGTGAGGGTGTCCGCAGTGGCCTTGGAGCAGATGGAGCCGTTGAGTATTCCCTGTCCGCGTTTCTTGACCACCTGTCCGTTCTCCTCTATGCTTTCCACCAGATAGGGCTTCATCATGCAGCCCTTGTTGGCTATGGCATTGTAGAACGTGACTATGTGAAGGGGCGTTTCGGCCACCGAATAGCCGATTGCCACGCTGCCCAGGTCGGTCCCGCTCCAGGTCTTGGAGTCAGGGTCGGGAAGGGCTGGGGAGGCCAGTCCGTCGAGGTCGAAGTCCCATGCCTCTCCGAGCTTGTACATGTACAGTTTGTCCATCATCTGCTTGGGGTTGTGCCCGTAGTTGTCTATGGCAAGCTTGCGGAATACATAGTTGGACGATATCTCGAAGCCGTGCAGCACCGAAATGCGGTTGGTATTGTTCTTCCTTTCGTAGTCGTATATATGGTCGTCGGGGGAGAAACCCTTGATGACTCCGTGGTTGGTGGGAATGGTGGACTCCAGGGTCACCTTCTTGTCTTCCAGCAGGCTCATCAGGGTGGTTGTCTTGAACACCGAACCGGGCTCTCCGGCGCGTCCTATCGCCATGTTGAGGGTTTCTCTCAGCCTTCCGGAGGTGGAATCCCTCAGGAGGTTGACCATGGCCCTTATGGCTCCTGTCTTTACGTCCATGATTACCACGCAGCCGCCCTCTATCTTGGGGTTGTCCTCTATCTGGTGGCGCAGGGACTTGTCAGCAATGTCCTGGATGTCAACGTCTATGGTGGTGCGTACATCCCTGCCGTCGGCGGCCTTGACGAAGGTGCTGTCCCAGTTGTGGATACGCTTTCGCTTGTCGGTGAGCTTCATCCATTCGTAGCCTTCCTTGCCGTGGAGTTCGTAATTGTACTTGCCTTCGATTCCCAGGCTCACCGGCTCCTTGGTATTGGTCTTGACGTAGCCTATGGTGCGGTTCGCAAGGTCGCCGTAGGGGTACTGGCGGGTGTCGTATTTCTCTACTATCATTCCGCTCTTGTACTGGCCTTCGCAGAAAAGGGGCAGGGCCTTGACCTTCTGCAGGGTCTCATGGTCTATCCTGCGACCTATCCTTACATATTTGCCGCCCCTGGCGCGGTTCTCCTTTATAAGGTTGTACCAGTTCTGGGCGCTTCCGCCGTATATTTCGGACAGTCCCACCGAGAGGGCCTTGGCCTTTTCCATCCATTCTCCTTCCTTGTCCTTTATCTCCTTGGGCTCCTTGCCCTTCCTAAGGGCCTTCTCGTTGTATTCCTGTATGTGTTTGACCTCGCTGCGGAAGGCTTCCTTCTGCACGGTGCAGTCCATGAATACCTGGTACAGGGGCGTGGACATGGCCAGCAGACGGCCGTCGTCGGCCAGTATGGAACCTCTCTGAGGCTCAAGCGTTTCCTTTATGTCGTGGGGGCGGATATAGGATGCGATGGAGGGGTCCGGCTTCCAGCAGCACTTCAGCCAGACTATGCGGGCGAGTATCAGGCACCCGACCGTCAGGAACAGCAGATAGAACAGCCATAGCACTATGGTTATTCCATCCCTTTTCTTTCCTGTTTTCTCCTTTTCCATCCTTTACTTCAATTTGTCGGCGGGCTTTTCGGGGAAACGCACCTCGGACCCTTTGTCTTCCAGCAGTTTCTCCAGTCCAGTCATCCTGTTCAGGCTCATCATCTGCACGGTTTTCTGTGCATGGTATATCTTGATGTCGCTGAGCTCCGCCTTGTTCCTCTCAACCTCAAGCTGCGTGCTCTCCGACTTGATTCCTATCCATATCAGCATCCATACGAGGAAGAACAGATAGAGTATGTGCGGGAAGAAACGCTCTACCCGCAGGCGCATGAGGAACTCGCCCTTGAGAATGGCGATTCCGCTCTGTGCCAGGCCTTTGCCCAGGTTCTTCCACGTCAGGTCCTTCCAGTTCATATCTTTTCAGCTATCCTAAGTTTTGCGCTTCTTGCCCTCGTGTTGGAGGCTATCTCGCTCTCGGAGGGCAGTATCGGCTTCTTGCTGAACGCCTTCAAGGGGGAGAGCAGCCTTCCGTACATGTCCTTTTCTTCGCGTCCTTCGGCGTTGCCGCTGCGGATGAAATTCTTCACCATCCTGTCCTCCAGGGAATGGTAGGTAATCACGACCAGCCTTCCTCCAGGTTTCAAAGTCCGTATGGCACCTTCCAGCATCTTTTCCAGGGAACGCATCTCGTGGTTGACTTCGATGCGCAGGGCCTGGTACACCTTTGCCAGCCACTTGTGGGCAGCGTATGAGGGAGTGGCCTTCTGTAGGGCCTCGTCCAGCTGGGCAGTGGTGCTGATGGGCCTTGCCGAGGCTATCAGCCTGGCCGCCTTCCCCGCGTTCTCCACCTCTCCATAGACCCTCAGTATCCTCTCTAAATCCTCTGTGGCATAGTTGTTTACAACGTCTGCCGCCGTTGTCGGGGCTTCGGTGTTCATCCTCATGTCCAGAGGTGCGTCATAGCGGAAGGAGAAGCCCCTGTCCGCCGTGTCGAACTGGTGGGATGACACCCCAAGGTCTGCCAGTATCCCGTCCACCTGCCAGTCCTCGCTGCCGTTTTCCCAGGCCTGGAGCCTTGCATGGTTCTCAAGGAAGCGGAAGTCCGAGCGGACCAGGGTGAGGCGGGGGTCGTCGGGACGGTTCCCGAGTGCGTCAATGTCACGATCGAAGGCGATGACTTTCCCCTCCGTTGATAAGCGTGAAAGAATTCCGGCGGTGTGACCACCGCCTCCGAATGTGGCATCGATGTATGTACCTGATATATTGGTAATCAATGCGTTGACGCTTTCGTCAAGCAGTACCGGCGTATGATATTCCGACATTGTCCTCCCTCCTATAACTGCTGCGAGAGTTCCGTGGCGAGGGCGGTGAAATCTTCCTGGCTGATGATGGACTTTTCATATTCGTCCCTGGCCCAGATTTCAATCTTGTAGTCGTTGCCCACGAAAACTACTTCCTTGTCAATGCCTATGAGTGTCTGGAGGTCGCGGGGAATGCTGATGCGGCCGAGCTTCCCGTCGGGTTCGACGAGGGCGCGGTTCTGCATGTAACCTCTCCAGAATGCAGCGTGACGCGGATTGAGGGAGTTGAGTTTGGATTTGATGCCTTCGCTCTGGCTTTGCCACTGCTCGAAGGTGTACATTTCGAGGCATCGTGCGTGAATGTCCTTGTGAAGCACAAAGCGCATGTCTCCGCCTTCGGGCATGAGGCTCTTCAGGGGCGACGGGAAGACCACGCGGCCTTTGTCGTCCACTTTTGCTGAATATGTCCCGATAAACGATACCATTTTTTTGTCAATATTTTCCGGTCTCCCGGCTTCTTTCACGCTTGGGTTACAAAGGTAGTAAAAATTTTCCATTTTATTCCACTCGTTTACAATTTTTTCCACTAATTTTTCAACACCCCTTTTCAAAGCCCTTGCAGGGCGTATTTTTTTCTGCAAGATTGTGATTGATTAAAAATTTTTCTATATTTGGCCATCTAAAACAACAGGATATGAAAAAATTGTCTATTTTTCTCGCGCTTGCCATGGCTTTCGCCCCGGCAGCCAATGCTCAGTTTTTTAACAACTTGAAGAACAAGGCCAAGGAGGCAGTGCAGGGAGCCGTCCAGGGTGCTACGAATGCTGCACAGAAGGCTGCCCAGAATGCTTCCGGAACCGTTTCTTCTGCCGCCCAGTCCGCAACCGCCAGCGTGGTTCCGCAGGCCAAGGGAAAGACCTTCTATGTCAGTGCCACCACCGGTTCCGCCCGTGCTGACGGATTGAGCCCGACCACCGCCATGAAGGACCTCCAGAAGGCCATAGATACCGCAGAGGACAATGACATCATCAATGTCGCCGAGGGCAACTACCTTGGCAACATGGACAGGGGATACATAGAGAGCGGCCGTTTCGGAAACGCCACCCATGAACTCGGCAAGTTCATCAGCATCTACGGAGGCTGGTCCACAGACTTCAGCGAAAGGGATGTCATCAAGCATGTTACAAAGCTCCAGCCTACCAGTCAGAAGTTCGTCACTCCTCTTATGAATATCAATGCCCGCAGGCCTTACGGCTATACAGGCCCTGTAGGTACCCTGATAATAGACGGTCTTGTGTTCGACTTCGGCGAGAACAACCTCTACTGCGCCGCCGATGTTAACAATGAACTCACAGGTACTCCTAACGAGGGCGTTCTCACCGGTCGTTTCATCGAGCCTGACGGCGCTCCCAACTGCCCCAAGGTAGGCTATGCCAACGGTGACGAATACGGCCTGCACATGGATGTGGAAGGTAATGTCCGCGTTTCCAACTGCATTTTCGTGAACTGCCGCGACTACGGTATCGCCGCCATGATGGGCAAGGGCCACATGGAAATATGCAACAACATCTTCATTTCCTGCCGTTATGCTTCCTGCCAGGTCAGGGGTACTACCAATGATAATGACATCGACAAGGTTTCCCTTGATTTCCACCACAATACCGTCCTTTTCACATGGACCCGCACCAAGGCTTTCGAGGACATGGGCCAGGGCTTCCGTTTCATGAACGGCATCAGGACTATCAATGTGCACAACAACATTTTCGGCTGCAACAGCAACTGCGCTGTCGAGAGGGTCTATTACGAGACCAACGCCTCTATAGAGAAACTCAAGCAGAGCAACCTGTACGACAACTATTTCTTCGCCAACAAGCGTGACCTTGAAATAGCCTCCATGGGCGCCGCTACCATTTCTGTTCCTGCAGCACGTATAGAAGAGGCCGAGCAGATCGGTCCCAAGTACGAGGGCAATATGGAAATGCCTGAGGGCAACGATGCTTTCATCAATGCTATCGACCAGCCTTATCTGGAGGGCTTCCTCAGCCTCAAGATAATGTCCTCACAGAGCTACAACGCCAATTCTGCAGCCAACCAGGTCAACCGCGCATTCGGTCTGAACCAGCAGGGTACCGAAATCGTGCGTCCTTCCATGTACTGCAACAAGTACCCTTGGGAGAAGGCGAAGGACCTGTTCGGAAAGGTGCCGGGATACGGCGCACAGATGCCTCAGTAATGTTTAGGAAAATACTCATTCTCTTTTTGGCAGGCTGCATTGTCGCGGCCTGCCGAATCGGTTTTACCCCCTCCGAAAGGGAGATTATATCACGGAGCGATTCCGTTATGTATGTCACTACTATATGGGCGGATTCCGCTGTGCTCCGAACCCCGTCGCTCGACTTGTCTCCAAGTGAGCTGAAAAGTCCTGAATTCCAGGTACTTGTCTCCAAGATGATGACAACGGTGCTCTCTCCCGAGCAGGATGGAGTGGGCATTGCCGCCCCTCAGGTTGGCATAAACAGGAGGCTCGCCATCGTTTGGCGTGAGGACAAGAGCGGGCAGCCCTTCGAGGTATATGCAAATGTGCGTATAGATTCTCTCTGGGGCGAAATGACCCATGGCCCGGAAGGCTGCCTTTCAGTGCCGCCATACAGGGGACTTGTGCCGCGCTATCCTAATGTAATTGTCTCTTACACAGATACATCTACGCTGCTGTGCCGAAGGGATACCGTCCGCGGCTACAGCGCCATCATTTTCCAGCACGAATGTGACCACCTTGACGGCCGCCTGTATATAGACAGGGCCGACACTGTATTCTACAATGACGCATGGGCGCGCGAGCGGGAGCAGTTCGACTACTCCCGGCCTTCGTGGATGAAGTAATTCTAGTTGATGATGGGCGGGAGTTCAGGCATGGGCTCGGGCTTGGAGAAATACCTGAAGGCATAGACGTATTTGCTCGTCGTGAATTCTTTATAGTGATGGGTCACCGTCATTCCTGACACTATCCTTTCGTCATCGAGCTCGAGAACAAGATCGCACGTCTCGTCGGGGTCATCGATGTCGTAGTATCCTGTCAGCAGGGAGGCGGGATGCTTTCCCGTCATTCCGAAGAAATTAAGCGTTCCCGTTATAGTAAGGGTAGGGTCTATGACCTTGTCCCTGAAGGGGTTGTCGAAGAAGAAATGGTAGTTGAACATGATGCCGCCCAGTGAGACCTCGTCGCCGTATTCATCGGCAAAACCCGCTTCGGACATGGGGTTGCCTTCATCCCAATAGAGCCGGCGACCTGTCAGAAAACCTTCCAGTTCCTTCTCCTGCTCTTCGTCCTCGAATTCGAACAGGTTGTCTATCCGGTAGAGCTGCCCCTGCTCATCGTAATGGTAGATATAGTTGTCCCCGCCGTAGGGGTTGTACCGTTCGGATATCCTGCCCTCTGAATCCAGGTTGTACCACGTGGCGGGCTTGTACAGCCCGACAGGACCGTTGTAATAGTCTATGTGGGTGTCTGAAGTATAGTTGTATATCCTGTCATAGACCTCGTCGCTGAACTTGGTGCCGTCACTGTTGTAAAGTATCTGGTGCTCAGTGTATTGGCATACCCGTCCCTTGTCGTCGAACTCGAAGTCCATGTCTATGTCGAATTCCGGTTTACCGTCGGAAGAAAATATCTGGCAGTGCCATCCGCTGATTTCCCCGTCGGTGGAGAATTTCTCGCCCCCGGGCTGGTCGGCGGAAGGGTCCTGCGAGGAGACCGCGGCAGGGTCGTCGGACTTGTCGTTCTGGTTGACGGGAGCGGGGTTGGTCCCTCCGGCGAGGCCTGTGCAGGCCACGGGTGCCATCATCACGGCTGCGATGAGGGCAATCAAAGAGTTGAATTTCAAAGATTTCATATCAATCCAAGTTTTGTCGCCTGATGTATCATTTCGGAATTGCTCTTGACTCCCATCTTGGCGTAAATGTTCTGTTTGTGGTTGTTGACCGTATGTACGCTTATGAACAGTTTCTCCGCTATCTTGGCCGATGACAGGCCTTCTGCGCTAAGCAGCACGATTTCCTTTTCTCTGGCCGTAAGACCTATCTTGGAGCCTGTCTTTTTCTTTTCTGCCACTAGCCTTGCCACGTATGAGGCAACTTCATCTGCCATCTGGCCGGACCGGGGCAGCAGAGCCGCCACCCTCTGGTGTATCTCTTCCTCGTCCATGCCCTCGAATCCCCTCAGGGAAGAGCGTATCTGCTGGTTAAAATCCTCATTGTAGAGGTCTTTAGCTATGAAAGAGAGCAGTTCGTCCTTGTTCTTGTTGGTCGTGGCCAGCTCCTCGTTGCGCTTGCGTATCATGGAATTGCGCCATATAATGAACAGCAGCACCAGGGTTATCAGTAGTATGACAAGAATGAGCATGGTTATCTGGTTGCGCCTGAGTATCAGTTGTTTCTGCTGTACGGTGGCCTTGTAGCGGGTTTCCATTTCCTAGAGCTTGCTGTCGGCCTTCTGCTGCATGTAATACTCTATGCAATAGACATATTGCTGGTGCATTGCGGCGGCTTCCTGCGTGTTGCCGTCCAGAGCGTGCAGCATCACGAGCTGGTTGTATGCCTGGGACTTGTTGAGCCAGTCCTTCTCCGAACAGATTGCCAGCAGGTCCGTGCAGCACTTTATGCCTTCCTTTATCCTGCCTCCCTGACGCAGATAGCGCATCTTGTAAATCAGAGCCTTGGCTCTCATGTCTGTGAATCCGTGCAGTAGCGCCAGTCTCTCACCCTTTTCAAGGTACTCCCCGGCAAGGGCGTACCACTGGGGATTGAGATTGGTGTCGTTGAACCTGTTCTTGTTGACATAGACCTGGGAGATATGGTAGAAAATATCCACCTTCAGGCGCGGAACGTTGCTTTTCTCAGCCAGTTGCATGGCCTCGGTGAAATACTCAAGCGCCTCGTCGTCCCTGGTTTCCGCCTGGGTTATGCCTCCGTACGCGCATACCCTGCCTTTCTGCATCAGAGCCTTGGCCAGGGTGCTGTCAATATGTTCTTCCCTTGCAATCGATTCGGCCTCCAGCGCATGCGACCAGGCCTGCTCGTCGCGCCATGTCAGCAGGTCTATCCCAGCCAGCAGGCACAGGCCCTCAGCCCTCTGTTGCCGGTTGCCCTTGCTGTCGGCTACTTCTATGGCCTTCAGGGCATAGTCGGTTGCAAGTTCGTACTCCTGGACCTTTCCATAGTTATCGGATTGCCGGAGCAGATAGTCAAATCCGGCAGTTTCATCATGTGGCGAACCGTCCACCGCGCATCCGCCAAGGAACGCGCTTGCAATCGCCAGTGCTGTGAATAATCTTTTCATAAGGCAAAATTAAGCCTTTTGAACCAATGGAAAGTACTTAGGTCGGATGATTATAAATGTCTGGTAGTGAAAATGATTAATTTTAACTATTACAATAGCGGAGCGAACAGTCGCATTATATACTCCATCAGCCGCTTGTGCCAGGGCCTCTGCTCCCATTCCTCCATCATGAGCTCACGGCATTGCATGGCATCGTTGAGGAAAATCTCCTTGTTCGCGAGGGCTGTTTCCTCGTCATAGATGAAGGTGTTCACTTCGTAGTCGAGGTCGTAACTTCTGAAATCTATGTTGGCCGTTCCTATGCAGGAGAGGTAATCGTCGCTGACAAAAGTCTTCGAGTGTATGAACTCTCCCTTGCGGAGGAAAATCTTGATTCCGGCTTCAAGGCATTCCTCGTAGTAGGATTCGTTGACGGGGCGCATGAAGAAGTTGTCCGTCTTCTCGGGGACCATGAGCCTGACCTCGACTCCGCTCAGCGCAGCCACCTTCATTGCGTTGAGAAGTGGCTCGGGCGGAACGAAGTAGGGAGTCTGCATCCAGATATACCTTCGCGCATGCGACAAGGCCCACTCAAGGCTCATCTGCAGCAGGGGCCATGTGCTGTCGGGCTCGTCGGGGGTAATCTGCATTAGCTTGTCCCGTAGCACTGGACCGTCCGAGGGCTCCGCAGCCGCAGGAGGGTCAAGGCTCGGGAACAGCTCCATAAGAGGTCTGTCCAAATGCCCTCCGGCCGTCAGCCAGATGTCCATGAACATGAATTGCAGGCTGCTCACGGCGGGGCCGGTGATACGCAGGTGCGTGTCCCTCCATAGCTTGAAATAGTGGTCGTTTATGTTCATGCCGCCGGTATAGCCGATTTTGCCGTCTATTACCACTATCTTCCTGTGGTCCCGGTAGTTGAGGTTGGTCACGATGCCAAGCAGCGACCACTTCGGGTTGGTGAATTTCTCCACTTCCACCCCCGCTTCCCTCATCTTGTTGTAGTAGCCGGGGGTAATGGGTAGATTGGCGATGTTCTCGTTGACAAAACGCACCTTGACACCTTCCCTTGCCTTTTTCATCAACATTTCCCTCACGGCCTTTCCCCCCTCGTCGTTGCCGAAATGGAAATACTCCACATGTATGAATTCCCGGGCGTTTTCCAGGTCGCGCATCAGCAGCTCGTACTTGCGCTTTCCCGAGGTGATTATCTCAAAGTCATTGCCCCGGCAAACCGTCGGAAAGCCCTCGCGGGCGAGGAACCTTGCCAGAGGCCGGTATTCCTCACGCAGGAGCTGTTCGTCGTCGCGGCCGAAAAGCCTGTCAGTCAGTGGTTTCTCCGCACCGGCGCTGAACGTGTCGATGTAGCGCCGGTGCTTGCGGTTGAATATCCAGTGATGCCGGAAACTGATGCCGAACAGCAGGTACAGCACCAGTCCGACAACAGGCAGTATGGCTATGATGAACAGCCAGGCAACCTTCCTGCCGGTGTCTCCTTTCTCGCTGATTATAACGAGAATGACACCGGCGGTGACAAGAGCCAGCAGAAGATTGCCCAACCAGCCCATGTCAGAAGACTATGAGGAATATGGCAGCTGCCAGCGCCGCTCCTGTTATAGGGCCGCAGACAGGTATCCAGCTGTATCCCCAGCCGCTGTCGCGCTTGCCTTTGATAGGAAGTATGGCGTGTGCGAGACGGGGGCTCAGGTCACGTGCAGGGTTCATAGCGTAGCCCGTGGTAGCGCCGAGGGACATGCCCAAGGACATTATCACGCAGGTGACGGGGAAAGCTCCCAGGCTGCCTATTCCGGCGTTGGCGTTGCCCTCTGTGCCGAGGCAGAGGATAAGGAACACCAGCAGGAAGGTGGCCACCATTTCTGAGAAGAAGTTGACGCTCTTGTGCTCGATGGCGGGCATGGTGCAGAAGCATCCGAGCATGCCGTCAGGGTTGTCTGAACTGGCCGAGAAATGGTCCACATAGAAGGCGTACACGAGAATCGCCCCGCAGAAACCTCCCAGCATCTGGGCCACGATGTATCCCAGCACGCCGCTCCAGGCGAATTTGCCTGCAAGTGCGAGTCCGAGGGTTACGGCAGGGTTGAGGTGGGCTCCGGAATAGGGGCCTGCGATGAATACGCCGCACATTACGGCGAATCCCCATGCCAGTGTGATTACCACCCATCCGGCTCCCTGGGCCTTGCTCTTGTTGAGCGTGCAGGCGGCGCATACGCCGTCACCGAGGAGCACCAGTACGAGGGTGCCGATAAATTCAAATACGCATTTTGTAAACAGAGTGATTTCCATAGCGTTACAGATTGTTTATTGTTCTTCTGATTGCATCGCTCCAGCCTTCCTTGACCGCTTTGATTTCAGCCTCGGGGGCGGCGGGGGAGAAGGTCTTTTCGGCCTTCCACTGGTTCTTTACGTCCTCTATTCCGCTCCAATATCCTACTGCGATGCCGGCCAGGTAGCAGGCTCCCAGGGCGGTGGTCTCCGTCACTTCGGGACGGATTACCTTGGTGCCGAGGATATCGGCCTGGAACTGCATCATGAGGTTGTTGCGGGAGGCCCCGCCGT
Source organism: Bacteroidales bacterium (assembly GCA_017479265.1). Classification (GTDB taxonomy): domain Bacteria; phylum Bacteroidota; class Bacteroidia; order Bacteroidales; family UBA932; genus Cryptobacteroides. Next base: position 22,874 of record JAFVCK010000005.1, read on the forward strand.
CAACCTTCAGCTCGGCCAGCGACATTCCTGCATCCCTTTCCATAGCGTTTACTATGTCCATTGTCTGGAAGGCTATGCCTTCAAGGGCGGCGCGGGCTATGTGGGCCGCCGTAGTGCCGCGGGTGATGCCGTGTATGCATCCCTTGGCGTACTGGTCCCAGTAGGGGGCTCCCATGCCGGTCAGGGCCGGCACGAAATATACTCCGCCATTGTCAGGGACCTGCCTGGCAAGCTCCTCTATCTCCGAGGACGAGCGGATTATGCCCAGACCGTCACGCAGCCACTGCACCACGCTGCCTCCCACGAAAATGGAGCCTTCGAGGGCGTAATTTACCTTGTCGCCTATCTTCCAGGCTATGGTGGTCAGCAGGTTGTTGGCGGAGACAATGGGCTTCTCGCCGGTATTCATCAGCAGGAAGCATCCCGTGCCGTAGGTGTTCTTCACCGAGCCGGGCTCTGTACACATCTGGCCGAAAAGGGCCGCCTGCTGGTCTCCGGCTATGCCGGCTATGGGGACCTCGTGGGCGAATATGGTGGTCTTTGTGTAACCATATACCTCGCTGGAGGAACGGACCTCTGGCATCATGGACTCGGGAATGCCCAGAAGGTCGAGCAACTCCTTGTCCCAGCACAGGTCGTTTATATTGTATAGCATGGTGCGGGACGCATTGCTGACATCGGTCACGTGTACCTCTCCCCTTGTGAGGTTCCATACCAGCCATGTGTCAACGGTGCCGAAACGCAGTTCGCCGCGCTCGGCCCTTTCCCTTGCGCCGGGCACGTTCTCCAGTATCCAGCGTATCTTTGTGCCGCTGAAATATGCGTCTATGATAAGGCCCGTCTTGAGGCGGATTTTCTCTGTAAGGCCCTGTGCCTTGAGGCTGTCGCAGAACTCGCTCGTGCGCCTGTCCTGCCACACTATGGCGTTGTACACGGGCTCTCCCGAGACGGCATCCCAGACCATGGTGGTCTCCCTCTGGTTGGTTATGCCTATTGCTGCTATGTCAAGTCCGTTGATGCCTATCTCGGTTATGGCCTGCGCAATCACGGCAGCTTCCGACGACCAGATTTCCCTCGGGTCGTGCTCCACCCATCCGGGCTGGGGGAAGTGCTGGGTGAATTCCTTCTGTGCGACGGAACGGATGCGGCCTTCATGGTCGAATACTATCGCTCTCGAAGAGCTGGTGCCCTGGTCCAGGGCGAGTATGAATTTCTCCATATTCAAGTGTCATTAATGTAGTTGTCAAATATAGGCAATTTTATGGAGAATGACAACCGCGCCGGGCCATAAATGCACAAAAAAACAACCGCCGGCAAATGCCAGCGGTCATTAAAAATCCGGTCCTTGATGAAAACTAGAACCTGTCTTCTGAAGAAACGGTGAGTTTCTTGCGGCCATGACGACGGCGGGATGCGAGCACCCTGCGGCCGTTAGGGGTGGACATACGCTCGCGGAAACCGTGCTTGTTCACGCGCTTGCGCCTTGAAGGTTGAAATGTTCTTTTCATTATTGTGTCTTTTTATATTTTTCGCAAAAGGACTGCAAATTTAAGGTTTTCCCCCGATATTTCAAAATTATTTTCCGATTTCCACCACAAATTTGCCCTCAAACCAGGGGTTTTCCTGCCATTGGGCGATTTTCCAGGTGCTTACGGAGCCTTTAGGCAGCTTGAAAGAGGCCATTAGAGCGGCGGTTTCCTCCGCCACGTCCCCGCCCTTTAGGTAGAGTATGCTGCCCCTGTAGCGTCCCTTTACCCACGGGTAGAAATTCTCCAGCGAAGTGACGGCCCGCGACACCACATGGTCGAATTCCCTTCCAAGGGACTCCGCCCTCGCGTTGACAGTCTCCACATTGTCAAGCCCCAGGGCGGAAGAGACTTCCGTCGCCACCTTCACCTTCTTCCCTATAGAATCGCAAAGGGTGAAGCGGCAGCGGGGAAAGAGTATGGCAAGAGGAATGCCGGGGAATCCCCCGCCTGTCCCGAGGTCAAGCACGCTCACGCCGGCCTGCCAGCGCTCCAACACCTGCGGCCTTTCCATCTTGAGAAAAGCCGCTATGCATAGCGAATGCAGGACGTGGTGCAGGTACAGCCCGTCCATGTCCTTGCGCGAAATGACGTTTATCTTCGCGTTCCATTCATTGTACAGCCCCTCCAGAGCGCGAAACTGCGACTGCTGGGCAGGGGAGAGGGGGTCCAGAGTCTCTATGGCCCTTGTCAGTCCTTCGTAATCCACCGCTATTCCTCCGATTCTTCCATTGCCCTGGCTATCAAGTCTTTGGCCCTGAATATGCGGGTCTTGACCGTGCCTATGGGCAATCCTGTCTTTTCCGATATTTCCTTGTATCCCAGATTGTCCACGAGGCAGAGCCTTGCTATCTCCCTGTACAGCTCGGGCAGTCCGTCCAGCGAGGCGAGGAACTTTTCATGCATCTGGGTGTCAATGATTTCCTCTTCCGGACTCTTGGCGGCATCCGGCACCGAAGCCACGTCCTTGTCGGCGTTCTCTATGGAGGTGGTCTCCATGCCCTTGCTCCTTACCTTGTCCCTGTCCTTGTGGTCGAAGGCGGTGTTGCGGGCTATGGTCAGCATCCATGTGGAGAATTTCTTGGAAGGGTCGTAGCTGGGCAGCTGCTTGAACGCCTTGGCGAAACTTTCCATCACTATGTCCTGCACCTCCTCCGGGGCCGAAACATAGCGTGCTATATGGCCATATACCCCGGCGTAATATCGGGAATATATTATGCCGTATGCCTCCTGGGAGTTCTCCTGCACGGCTATCCTTGCCAGTGCGCCGTCATCCAGGTCAGTGAGCTTCGAGCCAGTTTTTGCCATAGTTGCATTCTGCCGTTAGTGGAACCTTGAGGCTTATGACATTCTCCATTTCGCTGACTACCAGCTGCTTGAGCTCTTCCACCTCGTCGGGGAAGGTGTCGAAAAGTAGTTCGTCGTGTATCTGGAGCACCATCAGGCTGCGCAGTCCGGCCTCTTCGATTCTGCGTTGCACGCCCGTCATGGCTATCTTTATGATGTCGGCGGCGCTGCCCTGTATGGGAGCGTTGACCGCATTGCGTTCCGCGAGTGAGCGCACGGTGGCGTTCTTTGAATTAATGTCTGGAAGGTATCTCCGCCGTCCGAACATGGTTTCCACATAGCCGTGTTCCCTGGCGAAGGCTATATTGCCCTCGATGAAGGAGCGTATCGCCGGGAATGCCTCGAAATATCCGTCAATCAGCTCCTTGGCCTCTTTTCGGGGGAGATTCAGTCTCTGTGCCAGGCCGAAGGTCGATATTCCGTACATTATTCCGAAATTGGCCGTTTTGGCCCTGCCCCTCTGCTCCCTTGTGACCTCCTCCACCGGCACTCCGAATATCTTGGCAGCCGTAGCCTTGTGAACGTCGAGCCCCTGCCTGAAGGCGGCCACAAGGTGCTCGTCGCCGCACAGGTGGGCCATTATGCGCAGTTCAATCTGCGAGTAGTCGGCCGACAGTATCAGGCCGTCGGGACTGCCCGGCACGAAGGCCTTGCGTATCTCCTTGCCCCTTTCCGTGCGAATCGGAATGTTCTGCAGGTTGGGATTGGAAGAAGACAGGCGGCCTGTCGCGGTGAGGGCCTGGTTGAAGGTCGTATGCACCCTTCCCGTCCTGGGGGAAATGTATGCGGGGAAAGGCTCTATGTATGTGGACAGCAGTTTCTTGACCGCCCTGTATTCCAGTATCTCGTTTATTATCGGGTGCCTGTCGGCTATGGCAAGGAGGGTGGCCTCGTCCGTTGTGAAGCTGCCACCTGCGTTCTTCTTGGCCTTGGGGTCCAGCGCCAGCTTGCCGAAAAGCAGATCTCCGACCTGCTTGGGGGAGGATATGTTGAGCCCAGGCTCATCCGCCATTTCCCTTATGCGGCTCTCCAGAGCGGAAAGTTCCTGCCTGAGGCCCGAAGCGAACTCCTTGAGGCTGTCAAGGTCCACCTTCACTCCGTGGAGCTCCATTTTGGAAAGCACCCTTGACAGGGGCTCTTCAATCTGGTCGTAAAGAACTGATACTCCGTGGCTTTCCATATCGGAGCGAAGCGCTCCGGCCAGAAGGAATGTGGCCGCGGCCTCCTTCCACCTGTTCCCGCCTCCCTGCTCGAAGAGGCTCGCAGGGGAACTGTCCTCGTTTATGTCCACGCCAAGGTATGAGGCGCTGAGAATGTCGCACTTGTGGCTCTTCTCCGGGTCAATCAGGTAGTGCATCAGTTCCACGTCCTCCAGCTTGCCTTCGAGCTCTGTTCCTTCGAGAGAGAGCCTGTCCAGCAGCAGTTTCATGTCAAAACCGCATTTGGCTATGCCTTTGTCCTTGAGAGCGGAGGCGAAATCCTCAGGAAGTCCTTCGGCGCAAAGCATCTGCCCGCCGTCCTGCACCGCCGCCGTGATTCTTGTTATAGGAGCGAAAATGCAGCTTCCGTCGCTGTCGCACACGAGGGCTATCCTGCCGGCCCGCTTCGCGGCCGTGCAGATTTGGTTGGCATCCACCTGCTTGATTTCCAGCTGCTTGGAAGCGCTTTGCGTAGGCTTTACATCGCCGAGGTAGCGCTTCAGGGAAGCGAACTCGTATTTCTCGAAAAGGTCGGCTGCAAGGGTGCCGTAGGCGTTGTCGCAGGCCAGGCTGTCAAGGTCCACTTCCAGCGGAACGTCTGTCTTTATTGTGACAAGGTCATGGCTGAGGCCTATATGCGCCGCCGCCTCTTCGAACATGGCTTTCTGCCTTGGCGAGAGTTCGTCCAGATGGGCGTATATGTTCTCAACCGTGCCGTATTTGGATATTAGCTTGGCCGCTCCGACCTCTCCCACGCCCTTCACTCCGGGCACGTTGTCGGCCGTGTCTCCGCACAGGGTCAGCATTTCTATGACCTGCGAAGGGTCCTGGATTCCGAATTTCTCGCAGACGGCCGCCTTGTCCATCAACTCGTCCGCTCCTCCTCCCTTGCCCGGCTTGAGCTGGAAGATATGCTCGTCGATAAGCTGGCCGTAGTCCTTGTCGGGAGTGACCATGTACACCTGCAGGTCCTGCCCGGCGAGCCTCTTGGCCACGGTGCCGATTACATCGTCGGCCTCGTATCCCGGTATCATCAAGGTCCTGATGTTGAGGGCCTTGCAAAGCTCCATAAGAGGCTCCAGAGCATCTATCACAAGCTGCGGGGTCTCGGCCCTGTTGGCCTTGTACTCGGGATACATCTTGTTCCTGAAAGTGCCTCCCGGGGGGTCGAAAGATACGGCGATGTGGGTAGGCTTTTCCCTCTCTTCCAGCTCCAGCACGTATTTGGTGAAGCCGTAGAGTATGGACATGTCCGCACCCTTGGAATTTATCATGGGCCTGCGCAGGAATGCGTAGTACATCTTGAATATAAGTGCGTGACCGTCAATTATGTATAGTTTCCCTGCCATATCTTTCAAAGCATGTTGTGAATATTTCCTCCCTGTCAGTCCCTGCGGCGCTGTCAAGGAACCTTCCGTCCCGGGTCAGTCCCATCACCCTTGTACACACGCAGGCTGCCTGATCTATGTCGTGGGACGAGAACAGCACGGCCCTTTTGCCGCTTACGCTACGCAGGGCCTGCAGCACCATTATCCTGCTGTCCGGGTCCAGATATGCCGTGGGCTCGTCCAGCAGAATGGTCTCGCTTCTTCTTGCAAGGGCGGAGGCTATGCAGGCCTTCTGGAACTCTCCGTCGCTGAGGGTCGATATGTCCCTGCCGGAAAACTGCTCTATTCCAAGCGTTTCCATGGCTTCGTCCATGGCCCTTGCGCCCTCGGGGGAAGGCCTCCCGGAGAGGGAAGTGTCCTTGTAACAGCCTGTGCGAATGAACTCCCTGACGCTGAATCCTCCGACCTTTGGTATCCTTGCCGGCACCATGGCCGCTCCATGCCCTGCAAGGGCCTTGAGGAGGGTAGTCTTGCCGCTTCCGTTGGCTCCGCACAGCAGCACGCATTCGCCCTTCTCCAGGCTCAGGGAAATGCCCGAGGCAATCACCCTGTGCCCGTATCCTATGGTAATGTCGTCCACGCGGAGCATTGTCCTACAGTTCTTTACGCAGCCTTGCCTTGGCGATTCCGAGCTGGTCGCGGTACTTTGCTATGGTACGCCTCGCCACCTTGTATCCCCTGTTGCTCATTTCGGTCACCAGCTGGTCGTCCGTGAGGGGCTTGCGCTTGTCCTCGTTGTCCACGCACTCCTGGAGCACCTTCTTGAGCTCCCTCGTGGACACCTCTTCGCCTTCCTGGTTCTCCAGGCCTTCGGAGAAGAAATACTTGAGGGGGAATATTCCGAAATGGGTCTCTATGTACTTGCTGTTCACCACCCGGGAAATGGTCGATATGTCGAAGCCCGTCTTCTCTGCTATGTCCTTGAGCACCATGGGCTTGAGATTGGACTCGTCTCCGTCGGTGAAATATTCCCTCTGGTAGTCCACTATGGCCTGCATCGTGCTCAGCAGGGTGTTGTGCCTCTGCTTGAGCGCCTCCACGAACCATTTTGCCGAATCCATTTTCTGCTTGACGAAGGTGGCGGCTTCCTTTTTCTGCCTTTCCGAAGAGCCGGCAGCCTCGAGCAGCAGGTCGGCGTATTTCTTGTTGACCCTCAGCTCCGGAATGGAGAAGCGCGGCATCGTGAGATTGAGCTCCCCGTCCTCGTAGTTCAGCACGAAGTCGGGCACTATCTGCTGGGCCTGGTCGTTGTAGCTGTCGTCCACCTGTCCGCCGGGGGAGGGGTTGAGCCTGACTATCCTGCCCATGGCTGCCTTCATCTGCTCCTCGTCGAGAGAGAGCTTGTTCATTATCTTCTGGAAGTGCCTGTTGGAGAATTCGTTGAAGTATTCAGACACTATCCTCTCGGCGTTGTCCACGTCGGGAGTACGCCTCATTCCTCTAAGCTGCAGCAGCAGGCATTCCCTAAGGTCCCTCGCGCCGACACCCGCCGGCTCGAACTCCTGGATTACCTTGAGCATGCTCGCCACTTCCTCTGAATCCGTCTCTATGTTGGCTCTGAAGGCGAGGTCGTCCACCAGGCTCTCCAGGTCCCTGCGCAGGTATCCGTCCTCGTCCAGGCTGCCTATTATGAAGGCCGCCACCGACCTCTGGTGCTCGGTGAGGTTGCGGAACCCCAGCTGCTCCATGAGGCTCTGTGTGAAACTCTGCTTGACGGAGAAGGTGTTGTACTGCGGCCTTTCGTCCTTGCCGTAGTTGTTCACCTTCAGGCGATAGGACGGAATGGGGTCGTCTTCGTTGATCTCGGACAGTGATACATCCCTGGGGGCGTCGTCTTCGCCGTCCTCGCTCTTTTCCGGGGGATTGTCATCCAGCACCGGGTTCTCCTCCAGCTCCTTGCGTATCCTCTGCTCCAGTTCCTGAACGGGCAGCTCTATGAGCTTTATGGTCTGGATCTGGAGAGGGGAGAGCTTCTGCTGCTGCTTTAGTCCGAGTTCCTGCTTGATCATAGTACCGGTTTGATAACTGAGATTGTGTCGGCCACGAATGAGTGCTGCCTGTCTGCCGGGGGATAGTTTATGGTCTCCTTGACGATGAATGCGGAAGGGAACTCGTACTTGAGCCTCTCCAGCAGCTCTATGGCCTCGCTGCGCGTCCTGAAATCGCCTGCCGTGACCTTGAAGAAAGGAGTCTGGTAACTGCGGTATGCCGATACGACGTGGTTCATGGCCGTGAACCTTCCGAGGGCCTGCTCGGAGGCGCTGCGGGCATTCTGCGTGTTGTCGAAATAAATCCTTACCCTGTATCCCTGTATGGTCCTTTTATTGTTGGACATTACCTGGCGGCCAAGGGCCGTGGCTATGGCCTGGGACTGGTGTATCTTGACCTCGCCTTTGTCACCCTTTGCCTTGGTGGGCATAAGGTTTAGTATGGACTTGCCCCTGAGGGTGGAGTCCATGGCTGCGCCGGGGCGGTAGATAACGGTATCGACCTTCGTGTATTCCTGGGCCATGGCCGCCGCGCAGATGGCCAGCATGGTCAGGAGAGCAATAATCCTTTTCATAATGTCAACAAAGCAAATCCTTGAGATTCAATCCTTTGAGCGCAATGGCCTTGCCCACTCCGCTCTTTAGCTTGACGGTCACGTTCACATCGGCCGTGAAATCCGCAAGGTCATAGTTCTTCAAAAGTGAGGCCAATTGCAAAAGGGATACTTCCGGCCTGACCGAGGCAGCGGCGCTGAGCTCGTAAACGGCTGATTTCCTGCCCTGTATGGTGATAGGGTCAACGGTGAAATCTCCGAATTCCTCTCCCTTCCAGTAAATGGTCCCGTAGATGTCTTCGGCGGTAAACTGCATGGCAGGGTTGTCTATGCCAAGCAGGAATGTGCCCTTGAGGCTGCGCAGGCCCGTGGGGGTCAGGGACTCCACCGTCGCGGAGGTGACCTTGATGTTCTTGAGTTTCTGCACGGATGTACAGGCATTCATCAACAGTGCCGCCAGCACTATGGCCAATATTTCGATTTTCCGTCTCATAACCCACAAAGATAGCAAATAATTCCGTTAAAACCCTTATCTTTGCTGTCAAATTGAGAAGAATGAAAAAACTTTATATAGAGACATACGGGTGCCAGATGAATGTCAATGACACCGAAGTCATATTCGCCATAATGCAGGACGAAGGCTACGGGCGCACCGAGGACATCTCCGAGGCCGATGTCATCCTGGCCAACACCTGCTCCATCCGCGACAATGCCGAGCAGCGCATCCGGGGCCGCATAGAGCAGTTCTCCCACTATCGCAAGAAGCGTCCCGGCACCATTGTCGGTATAGTCGGCTGCATGGCCGAAAGGCTCAAGGACAAGCTGCTGGACAGCGGCAGGGTGGACCTCGTCGCAGGTCCCGACGCCTACCGCAGCCTGCCTTCCCTGATTGCCTCCATCACCCCCGACCATCCGGCCATCAACGTGCTTCTGTCCCACGAAGAGACTTACGCCGACATAAATCCCGTCCGTATAGACAAGAACGGAGTCTCAGCATTCATATCCATAATGAGGGGCTGCAACAACGTATGTTCCTACTGCGTAGTTCCTTACACAAGGGGAGCGGAGAGAAGCCGCGACCCTCGCACCATAATCCGCGAGGCCTGCGACCTCTGGAGCCGGGGCTACAAGGAAGTCACCCTGCTGGGCCAGAACGTGGACTCCTATTTCTGGAAGGGCGAAGGCGGCAACGTGGACTTCGCAGACCTGCTCGCGGCCGTGGCGAAAATCAATCTCCGGCTGAGGGTGCGCTATTCCACCTCCCATCCCAAGGACATCAGCGACAAGCTGATAGAGACCATGGCCCGCCATGGCAACATCTGCCGCTGCATACATCTTCCGGTGCAGAGCGGCAGCGACGTGATGCTGGAGAAAATGCGCCGTCGCTACAACAGGCAGTGGTATCTGGACAGGGTCAGGAAAATCCGCAGCGAAATGCCTGACTGCGTCATCACCACCGACATAATCGCCGGCTTCTGCGGCGAGACAGAGCAGGACCACCGCGATACCCTCAGCATAATGGAGGAGGTGGGATACGATTCTGCTTTCATGTTCGCATATTCCGAGCGTCCAGGCACCTTGGCAGCACGCAACTATCCCGACGATATCAGCCCCGAGGTCAAGAACCGCCGCCTCACCGAAATCATAGAACTGCAGAACCGCCTGAGCCTGGAGAGTTACCGCCGGGATATAGGAAAGACCTTCGAGGTTTTGGTCGAAGGTCCTTCAAAACGCAGTCCCAGGGAACTTTGCGGTCGCACCGGCGGCGGCAAGATGTGCGTCTTCTCTTCAACGGGAAAAGACCTTGCAGCGGGGGACTATGCCTTCGTCAAGGTACGTGACTGCACCAGCGCCACTCTATTGTGCGAACTCGTCTAGAGCTTGTCTCCGAAGGCCAAATCTCCAGCGTCCCCGAGTCCCGGCACTATGTATGAATGTCCGGTGAGTTCTTCGTCAATGGCTGCCGTCCAGAGAGTTACGTCGTCGGAGGATAAGCGCTTGCGCAGATAGTCCACGGCATATACGCTGGAAATGGGGCAGACCAGATGCACATGCTGGGGCTTGCCCTCTTCGCAGAGCCTGTTGAGGGTGATTTCAATGGACTGGCCGGTGGCCAGCATGGTGTCGGCCAGAATCAGGACCTTGCCTTCGAGGCTGGGCTGGGTGGCATATTCCACCTTGATATGGAATTCGTCGTTCTTGTAGTATTTCCTGTACGCCGCGACGAATGCGCTTTCAGCCTCTTCGAACACATCCAGTATGCCCTTGTACAGAGGAAGGCCTGCACGGAGTATGGTGCTGACCACTACCTTGCTGTCGCAAGTGGGGACCGTGGCGGTGCCAAGGGGAGTGACGACATCCTTGGGGCTGTATTCCAGGGTCTTGCTAATCTCGTATGCGAAGATATGGCCTACCCTCTCGAGGTTGTTCCTGAACAGCAGACGGTTCTTCTGGAAGGTCTTGTCGCGCATCTGCGCGATGTAATTGTTTAGAACAGAGTTGTTCTCGGCAAGATTTATGACTTTCATATTCCGGACCTTTTAATATCCGAAAAACAAATGTAGTCAAAATTTCGCCAATAACCTAAAATATTTTGGACTTATTGGTCAATCTTCTTCTCTACCGAGCGAGTGGGCCTTTTCGTAGCCGTCTGCGGGGGCCTTCCACATGGAGGCTATGACCACTGCTCCGAGAAGGCCGAATCCTATTGCCACGGCGAACACGGAATCCCATCCGTAGCTGTCAGCCAGGAATCCGAACAGCATGCCTGATACCAGAGGGCTGACATAGCCGACTATGCCGAGCACTCCGTTGGCGCTGGCGGCCGCATGCTTGGTGGCCTGGTTGGAGGCCGCTATGCCCAGAAGGGCCTGGGGACCATATACGAAGAAACTTGAGAGGACTATGAAAACTATTGACAGCCAGTTCATTGAGTCCGGAGTCTTCCAGAACATGAAGAAGGAGAGCGTGGCTCCGAGGGTGCAGATAAGGCATACCCTGTGGGCCTTGCTGGAGAAGAATTTGTCCGTAGCCCAGCCTGCGACGAGGGTGCCCACAATTCCACCGAACAGCTCGGAAGCGGCCACTACGGACGAGGCCACTGCTATGTCCATTCCCTTGTACTGGGTCATGAAGGTGGTGCCCCAGTCCAGTATGGTGAAACGTATGACATAGACGCAGAAATTGGTGGCGGCCAGAATCCATATTATAGGGTTGCGGAACACCATGAGGTGAATGAATTTCCGGTAGGATTTGTGGTCCTTGACGGTCACTTTCTTCTCGCCGTCCAGTTCCTCCGGCGAGGGGAGTCCAACAGATTCGGGGGTGTCCTCAAGACCGAAAAACACCAGCACGGCTCCGGCCAGGGCGAGGGCGGCGGGAATGAAGAAGCACCACTGCCAGGCGCTGTAGCTGTATCTCTGCAGGATGAATCCGCACAGAAGGGCCACGAGTCCCGCTCCTATGGAATGGGAACTGTTCCAGATGCTCTGCTTCGTGGCCAGTTCCGAAGGCCTGAACCAGTTGGCCATGAGGCTGGCGCAGGGGGGATAGCCCATTCCTTGCATGTATCCGTTGATTATCAGCAGTCCTCCCACGAAATAAGCGAAGCCCAGGGTGGCCTTGCCTTCGCCGTCCAGCAGGTTCAGGGCCCCGTTTAGCTGGGGGCTGAGCCCTATGAAAATATTGACTACGGCGGACAGGGCCAGACCGAATGCCATTATCGCCTTGCGGCTGAAACGGTCTGCCAGGAAGCCGTTGGTAAAGCGCGATATTCCATATACTATTCCGTTGATTGTCAGGAAAGTACCGAGCTGGAGCTTGGTCAGGCCCAGTTCGGATTCAAGCGCCGGCATGACTAGGCTGAAGTTCTTCCTTACAAAATAGAAAAGCAGATATCCGACCATGAGGATTATCAGGGTGCGCCACTGCCAGTAGTTATATTTTTTCTCGACTGCTGTATCCATTTTTTCAATATTTGATGCAAAAATAGTAAATTTGTAGCGATTGAAAGAATAAAAATGGAAAACCATAACAAGACTATCACTCCGCAGATGAGGCTCTTCCTGTCCCGGATAAGGCATGTGGCCCTCGACATGGACGGCACCATCTACCTCGGCAACAGGCTCTTTCCCTATACGAAGGGCTTTCTCGCGGACCTTCGGGAAATGGGCATAGGTTATTCCTTCCTGACCAACAATCCCACCCGCAGCGTGGCCGATTACCTTAAGAAACTTTCCGCCATGGGCATAGAGGCCGACGAGGGCAACATGTACACGACTTCCCTCGCCGCCATAGATTATATAAAGGAGAAATATCCTTCGGCAAAGCGCCTTTTCATGCTCGGGACCCCGAGCATGGCCGAACAGTTCGCCCTGGCCGGCTACGAGGCCTGCGCCGACGACCCTGATGACGTGCCGGATGTGCTGGTGGTGGCCTTCGACCCAACGCTACGCTACGAAAGGCTGTGCAGGGCCGCCTGGTGGGCCTCGCAGGGCATTCCATATTTGGCCACCAATCCAGACAGGGTATGTCCTACCGAGCAGCGTACTGTGCTCGTTGACTGCGGCTCCCTGCAGAAATGCATAGAGCATGCGACCTCGCGCAAGCCGGACATAGTGCTCGGAAAGCCCGACCCGACCATGCTGCAGGGCATAATGCACCGCCACGGCCTGGAGCCTTGCCAGATGGCCATGGTCGGAGACAGGATTTATACCGATACGGCCATGGCGCACAATGCCGGGGCCGTAGGCGTGCTGGTCCTCTCCGGCGAGACCACCCTGCAGACCGCCGAGGCCGTCGCAGCCGATGCCGCAGTGAATCCGAATCCGGAGTTTTTCGCCCCTGAACTTGTTGTCCGGGACATACAAGAATTCGGCGAATTGCTGCGAATTTGTAAAGAAAAGTAAATTTTTGTAAAGAAACGTATATTTCTTCACTTCTTGGGACAACTTTGCTTGCAGGGTTGTCCCTTTTGCGTTAACTTGCCGCCGCTCTTTCCACAAAACGGAAGGGTGGGTTTTATGAAAATGATAGATTTGGGGTCGGATGACAGACCCCGCGAAAAGATGATGGAGCATGGTCCTGCGATACTCAGCAACTCCGAACTGCTCGCCGTGCTTCTGCGTACCGGGACGCGCAAGGAAAATGCCCTCGAAGTTGCCCGCAATCTGCTGAAAGCCGCCGGAGGAAGCCTTACGGAATTGTCATCCATGTCCTTCGAGGCCATGACGAACGTCAGCGGGGTTGGCGGCTACAAGGCCTGCTCCGTTGCGGCAGCCATGGAACTTGGCAGGCGGTTTTCGGCGGAGTCCTATCCTTACGAGAGAATGGCCATAACCAGCGCAGCAATGCTCTACAGGGCCCTTTATCCCAAGCTCAAGGGTCTGGACAGGGAACAGTGCTGGGTGGTGTATCTCAACCGTTCCAACTTCATAATAGGGATGGAAATGGTTTCGGAGGGAGGCTTTGCCGAGACCGTCATAGACGTGAAGATGATTCTCAAGCACGCCCTTGAGCGAAAGGCCGCGCAGATAGTGCTTTCGCACAACCATCCTTCAGGCAATCCCAGGCCCGGGAAGGAGGACATAGAGAATACCCGAATGCTGTCGGAAGCCTGCAACACCATGGGACTGGTGCTGCTGGACCACATAATATTCGCGGATTCTTCCTACTTCAGCTTCAGCGACGACAAGGTCACGCTGATCAATCCTTGAGGGGCTCTATGAAGGCTATGATGCGTCCTTTCTCCACCTTGGCTCCCTGCTTGCACTTGACTGCAAGTATGCGTCCCTTCGCGGCGGGAAATACGTCTTCAATGCCATAGAAGGCCTGTATGTATGCCATGGGCTTGTCGGGGCTGACGAGGGTCCCTGCCGAAGGAGCCTTGGAGTCGTCAACTGCGTCTATCTCCCACAGCAGCCGGCCCTTGACGGGAGCCTGCACCGCTATGGCTTCGGGATGCAGCCTTGCGAACTCTTCTACATCGAATTCGGGCATTTCCACCACGGGACGCACTACGTTGATGGGAGCGCCGGCCTTGGCCCTCTGCTGCTCCAGGTCCTTGTTGAAACGCTCCTTGGCAACACCGCTCTTATAGTCGCGGTACTGCCCCTCGTGCATTGCGAACTCGAAGAGTTCCTCCTGGTCCTCGCCTTCGTCCCAGCCCTCTTCCTTCATCATCCTGCGGAATTCGGGCAGTGCATCGGGATACATGTCCTGAGGATTTCCGGTATAGAACTCCAGGCCCTTTTCCTTGGCCAGGGCAGTGATTTCAGGGGCGAGGGGACCTGGCAGAGTGCCCATCTTGCCCAGTATCATTCCCCAAGTGTCCTTGTCTATTGTGGTCCAGCGGGGCTTGCCGTTCAGTGTGTTCAGCAGGTTCATCAGGGCCGTGTTCTTGACATACTGGCTGAAAGGAGTCACCAGCGGAGGATATCCGAGCCTGGGCCAGACATACTCTACCTCCTGGAAAAGCTTGACCATCAGTGTGTCCAGGCTGATTTCAGGTCTGCCGTGAGCCCTTTCCGTGGCGTTGATTGCATTCTGGAAGCCCTTGAGGTCGGCCATCATGGAGCCCATCATTCCGCCCGGGAGTCCGCAGCCCACGAGCAGTGAACTCATAAGGGCGTTGCTGGGATTTATCCAGTAGCCGAGGAAGTCGTCTATGAATTTCCGGGTGAGGCGGCGCACCTCCATGTATGCATCCATGTCCAGGTCCTTGACAGCGAAGCCGTCGGCTTTCATCATCTCCCTTATCGTGATGACATCGGGATGGACCTTGCCCCAGGAGAGGGGCTCCACGGCCACGTCCAGATAGTCCGCTCCCGCCCTTGCGACCTCCAGCATGGAGGCGGGGGAGAATCCCGGACCCGTATGGCCGTGATACTGCACCTTTATATGGGGATATTTCTTCTTTATCTGCGCGGTCAGGTTGGCAAGGAAGGTGGGCCTTCCCACTCCGGCCATGTCCTTGAGGCATATTTCGTCGGCACCGTATTCGACCACCTTGTCAACTACGCCCATATAATACTCTACGGTATGGACGGGGGAGTTGGTGATGCTCAGGGCCACCTGGGAGACCATTCCGGCCTTCTTGGCATATTCCACCGAGAGCCTGAGGTTCCTGTGGTCGTTCAGTCCGCAGAATGAACGTGCTATGTCCGTGCCCTGCTTCTTCTTGACCTTGAACATAAGTTCCCTTACGTCTGCTGGCACGGGGTTCATTCTCAAGGCGTTGAGGCCCCTTTCGAGCATGTGGGTCTGTATCCCGGCCTTGTGGAAGGGGGCCGTCCATCTGCGCACGGCCACGTTGGGGTTCTCTCCGAAGAGCAGGTTGACCTGCTCGAAGGCCCCTCCGTTGGTCTCGACCCTGTCGAAACAGCCCATGTCTATTATTGCCGGTGCAACTTCCTCAAGCTGGTCCACTCTGGGCACATATCGCCCGGAGGACTGCCACATGTCCCTGTAAACCAAGGAAAACTTTATCTCTCTTGCCATATTTTCGTCTTTATTGCAGTGTACAAATATAGCGATTTATAGGCATATTTTGAGAAATTTTCTGCAAATATGTTGCACTGAGAGATTTTTTTTGTAACTTTGCACCCTACAAATGGTGGATGTAGTTCAGCTGGTAGAGCATCGGATTGTGGTTCCGAGTGTCGTGGGTTCGAGCCCCATCATCCACCCCAGTTCATCCGCCCTGTATTTTTTACAGGGTTTTTTTATAACAGTTTCTCAGGACCTGGTTTGGATAATGCAGTCACCCGGTGCGAGCAGATGTTCGTCCAAGGTGACGGAGCCTATGCTGTCTGCGGTGATATGGCCGCTGCGGGGGTTCTTGATATTGGTGACGTGGCCCTTGATACGGGCTTCCAGCACGCTGTCCTCGAACATGCGGTCGCAGTCGGGGCCGAAGGTGCAGTCCTCGAGGGTGAGTCCGTCCACATAGCACAGCGGCTGTTCGCCCGTTATGTGGCAGCGCACCAAACGCAGGTTCCTGGAATGCCATCCGAGGTATTCCCCGTCAAGATGGCTGTCGTATATGGTGACATTCTCAGTCTCCCAGAAAGCGTCCTTGGTGACTATCTTTGCGTTGCGTATCACGGCGTTGCGCACATACTGGAAGACATACTTTGAGTCGGACTCCAGGCCGTCCACCTCCACATTCTCGCAGAACATGAAGGGATAGGTGCCCTCGTGCAGGCTTACGTGCCTCAGGGTGAGGTTCCTGACCTTCCAGAAAGTCTCGTCGGCATCGTTTATCCTGACATCCTGAATGTTCAGGGTGTCCATTTCGCGGAAAAACTTGGGACCGTCAATGATGCAGTCCTTCATGGTCATGTTGTTGCTGTACCAGATGGCCGAGCGGGACCCGACCTCGAAATGGCAGTTCTCTATCAGGGAATTGTCAACATGCCACAGGGGATATTTGCCTATGAAACGGCAGCCATAGACCTCTATGTCGCGGCAGCACTTGACTCCTGATTCACCTTCGGTTACTGTAACATTCTCAAGGCGGGTATCCTTGATTCCGAAAAGAGGCCTCTCGCCTCCGAAACTGCTATCTTTTATAGTTTGCATGACCGAAATGAATAGTATGCAAATATACTAAATATTCTGCAAAACAAAATCATTCCACCTCTTTGTCCACTCCTCGAGCAGGGAATTTTTGGTGGCGGGCGAGGCGGAGCAGTATTTTATCGAATTGAAAGCGAGCCTCTTAAGGTCCGATAAAGAGAATTCCCAGGCGGCTGCCGCGATGAAGAAATCGTCGGTCATGTTCTCATGCTCCTGGAACGCAGGGTCGTCGGAGGCCAGCACCATGGGGATGCCCTGGCTGTAATACTTCCTGGCAGGATGCTCCCGCACGTCGGAAATATATTTAAGGGACATGTTGCTCACCGGACACACTTCCAGTGGTATGTCCTTTTCCATTATTATCTTTTCAAGTCCGGGGTGCCTGTACAGATCATATCCGTGACCTATGCGGCGAGGACCGAGAGCCATGGCATCTTCCATGCTCCGGCTTCCCGGGTGCAGGGATTCTCCGCAGTGAAGCACCATATCAAGCGAGGGATGTTCCCCGGTAATAGCCTTCAGCATAGGAGCATAGAACGATATGTCATTGCTCCTGTCCTCCTCGTTTACAAGGTCTATGGCCACCATGAAATCCTCTCCGAGCAGTTCATCCTTCACGTTTTCATGTATATATGCGGCGTTTCGCAGCATGCTCTCGGTCATGGACGGCTCTATCCAGGCGTATTTCAGGCCCGAGCCTATCAGTTTTACGCAAAAACCGGGATGGGCGGCGGCCGCCTCGTAGTAGGCTTTCCTTATGGCCCGTGCAGTCTGGGCAGCCACCTCGGGGGTGCCGAAAGGCAGCAGGCGTAGCTCAACTTCCTGTATTCCAAGCGAAAGGTAATAGTCGAATACGGCCTTGTAATAACTCAGCACTATATCGTCGGAGGTGGCGAAAAGATGCCTGTCGAATATGGTTTCGAACCACTCCCAGATGCTCCCCGTGCCATTGTATCCTTCTGTGGACCAGAGCTTTTCGAGTTCCTCTTCCGATATTTCCTTTCCGGTATAGGGTACATATTCCGGAGGTATCGTATCTCCAGGGGAGAAAACCCTCAGCGAACCGCGCCCGGGCAGGCTGCCGGTGTGGATGTGCATCCCGGGCACAGAAGCCGCCCATGCCGCCGTCTGCTTTACCGGCATGCAGGCCAGGCAATGCACATGAAGGTCCGCTCCTTTAGGCAGAAAATGGCAGAACCGGTATAAACCGCTCTGCCATATCTGCTTATCTGTCAGTGTATTGAAGTGTCCGCAATAGTCCCGGAGAAAATCCTTCCTCAGGGAGCCCAGTTTCCGGTCGACGAGGAGCTCCTTCTCGTCAAATGCAATTCTGTAGGAACGATAATCCGTCATTGTGCCCTTGTTTTGGAATTGCCCGCGAAATTAGTAAAAAAATCGCATTCCTGCAAGGGCTAGAACATCGTTCTCCACATTGCTTCCTGTACTCTGCGGTTGTTCTTGGCGTTCATTTTCCCGAAGTTGAACGAAAGGCCTACCATGAAATAGCGTCCGAGGGTGTTACGGAAGGTGTCCTGCACATATTCGTCGGAAGCGGTCCTGCTGAGCCCCCTGGTCTGGTTCAGCAGGTCGGCGACTCCGGCCCTCAGGGTGAAGGACTTTATGGTCTTGCTGACGGTGACGTTCCAGATGCATTCCGGGTGGTCGAATCCGTAGGAATAGCCCCTGTAGAGGCTGTAGCGGATGTCGGTCTTGAATTCCCAGCCATTGGTGGTATTGTACTGGGCGTCGGCCCTAAAAGAGTGGTCCCAGGTGTTGGTGTTGGCCGTCTTGTCCAGGGAATACTTTGTAAACCTGTTGGTCAGGAAGTAGTAGCCGCCGAGGGCGAACTTCTCCAGCTGCCAGCGCAGGCTGATGTATCCCGACCAGTTCAGTGAAGTGGTACGGCTTTCCGTGAATCCGCTCTTTCCGCTGTAGAAGCGGTCTCCCGAGGCATCTCCCCAGAACGAGGCCATCATGCTGTCGTAATCGAAGGCCGCGGTGTTGAACCCGGGCATTCTTGACAGCGCCTGGTAACTGGTGGAGGTGTAGTATGTGCCCCAAAGGTTGAGGGACAGGGTGAGCTGCTTTTTCTTGTCAATGGGCCTGTTCCACTGCAAATAGGCGCTGACATCCCACGAAGGGTTCTTGGCATTCACCGGGATGGCATATCTTATTCCGTTGTCATCGAACCAGCTGGCATATACCCTGGCATTCGAGTTCATGCTGGCATCCATGTTCAGGCTCAGGAAGGAGAATGTCTTGGGGTTGTTGTATGAGAGTCCGCCGTATATGGCATTGTTGAAGGATGTCTTGAGATATACGTTGCCCGTAGAGAGCTGCAGGGGATTGGAGATGTCGAGTACGGGCAGTATGGCGTTGCCCGAAGGAGTGGAAGAGCGTGAATGTGCGCTGACATAAGTGGAGAACGTGCCCTTGTTGTACCTGACGTTCAGATACGGGGCTATGTTGTTCTGCCATGCCCCGGTCGAAGTGATGTCGTTCCCGAGGGACTTGGACCTGGTGTCCTGCTTGTTCTGTATGGCCTGGACTCCGGCATTGACGTTGAGGGGGTCCTTCTTGTACTGAAGGATAAGCCTCTCGTTGAAATTGTAGTTCTTGCTCTGCGAAATGGTTGAGTAATAGTCGTTTGCGCTTCCGTCCAGGAAATTTCTGGCATCCTTTCCGCCATTGTTGGAACTGCCGGAGAATTCGACCCTTGCCTGCAGGGACCAGTTTTGTCCGAAAGGCTCCGTATAGGCTACGTCGCCGCCGAAGCCAAGAGAGCGTGACGACAGGTCGTAGAGCAGGTTCCTGTCTTCCGCTACTGCCCCCGAGGCCGTGGTAAGGCGTATCTCGTGGCTGTTGCCTGCGGAGGTGCTGAAAGAAAAATTGCCTCCGGCCGTCAGGCTGCGCCTTTCCTTGCCAAGGTCCTTTACGCCTGTCCAGAACGAAGCTCCCGTGCTGAGTGACTTGGAATCGGAGATCTTGCCGGACCGGCTGGTGTTCTTTTCAGTTTCAGCCTGGGTGGTGGCCGCATTCTCCTCTATGTTCCTGTCATTCCGTCCGAATGAAAGGCGGGGATAGAAATTGAACATCACCTTTTCCTTGCTGTCCCTTTCCAGTTCGAAGCTCAGGTCTATTTCGTCTGAAGACCCCGTGCCGTTATAATTGGAGGATGTCAGCAGGTTGTCCTCTCCGCTCTGGAAGGAGGTTCTGGAGGATATTTCCCGGGCATCCTTGTACCCATGCTTGTAGGAAGCGCTTCCGCTGGTGGAGAAGGTCTTGATCCTGTCCGTGCTCACGTTCGCGCCGGCGTTGAAATTGGTGCTGAGACCTCTTTTTGCGTTGAACCCGTCATCGTCGTATTCGTCGCCCCATGAGTATATATATGCGGAAGGGCTGCCCGGCTCTGCTGCGTTCTGTCCTCCTCCGAGCAGCACTATCTGGTCGTGCTCATTGTATCCCGAGGCCAGCACATTGCCGTTGAAAACGCCCCTGAACTTGTCCTGGAGAGGGTTGTCCGTTTTGCCGGGGATGGTCGTGCCGCCGGAGAGCTTGGCGTTTCCGAACCATCCGTCCTTGTATTCATCCTTGAGTTCGAGGTCCATGACCTTCTCCTTGTCCTCCTTGCCGCTGCTTACTCCCGTGAAGGCCGCCTGGGGCTTGTCCTTGTCTATGACCTTTATCTTGTTGACTATCTTGGCGGGAAGGTTGCTGACGGCCATCTTGGGGTCGTTGAAAAAGAATGTCTTGCCGCCGACTGTAATCTTGTCCACCGTTTCTCCGTTCACCTTGACCGTGCCGTCCTCCCCGACCTCCATTCCGGGTATCTTCCTAAGCAGGTCGCTGAGCATGGCGTTCTCCCCGACGCGGAAAGCGTTGGCATTATATTCTATGGTGTCTTTCTTGACAGTTATGGGGTTGCCTATGGCGGTGATGCTGGCAGCGTCTATGTATTCGGGATTCTCTTCCAGTTCAATGACTCCGAGATTCTTCTCCCAGCCCTTCAGGTCATGCTCCTTCTGGTAGGGGTTGTATCCTATCATTTCTACGTTTACCTGATACTTTCCGGGCTTTATCTCCTTCATTTCCACGGAACCATTGTTGTCCGTAAGTGCGAAGTTGGTCACTGTGGTGTCGCCCTGCGGGACCAGATAGACTGTGGCGTAAGCTATTGGTTCTGAGCTCTTTTTGTCCTGGACCTGGAGCTTGAGCCTGACATTCTGGTATCTCTCGAACTGGCTGAAATCTATGGCTACCTGGGCGTGGGCCGCAAGGCCGGCAAGCATCAGGACAAGGCCGAAAAGCAATCTGTGGAAAAGTCTCATCTGCTAAATCTGTTACAAGGGGCCTTGACTGCACAAAAATCAGGCCTTTCTGCCGCCCAGCATGATAAAAAGAATGACGGGTATGCCGAGAAGGGCCAGCATGGGTCCTGCGGGCAGGGGAACGGGGAGGTTTTGGGATATGATATCGGCCCCGAGGGAGAGCGCGGCTCCGGTCAGCAGGCTGCCCGGAAGCACATTCCTGTGTACGGAGGTGCCTGCAATGGCTCGGAATATATGGGGGGCTGCTATTCCTACGAATCCAAGCGGCCCGCAGAATGCCGTCACGGCCGCCGTCATAAGGCTGCTTCCGAGTATGCAGAGGGTGCGTATTCCGCGCACGGAAGCCCCTGAAAGGGCGGCGTAATCGTCGCCGAACAATATGATATCCAGGCCCTTGGCGTTTATCATGGACAGGGCGAAGCCTATGGTCAGGGCGGCGGCGCAGATGGTGACTCCTGTATATCCGCTGCCTGTGAAAGTGCCTGCGGCCCAGCTGTAGAACAGCTTCAGGCTCTCCTCGTTGGCTGTATATTCCAGGGTGGAGGTGACGGCGCTGAAAATGAATCCCAGCATGACTCCGAAGACAAGCAGGGTGTAGGTGCTGCGCAGCCTTGAAGATGCTGAGAGTATGAGCAGGGAACTGACTATGGCTCCTGCGAAAGCGGACACCACTACGGGGGCCGCAGAACCGTGGGTGGCGATTATGCACAGCGCGGCTCCCAGTCCCGCACCGGAACTCACGCCCATGATATGCGGGTCGGCCAGAGGATTGCGGAAAATGGCCTGCATCTGCGCTCCGGAAAGCGACAGGGCCGCTCCCGCGAGCATAGCCGTAAGCATGCGCGGAAGCCTGAGGCCCAGCACTATGTCGGAGTAGATGGAGCCTTGCCCGAGGCCTGAGATAACTTCACCCGGGCTCAGTGCGGCCCCTCCGCAAAGCATGTCGCACAGAGCGAGCAGGACTACTGCCAATCCTGCTCCTGCCTGCGTATATGCTTTCCTTTTTTCCATAACGTTTGCAAAGATAAAGGTTTTTTCCTACCTTTGAAGTCTATGAAACGATTTTTGTCACTTATGCTTGCGGCCTTGTGCGGAATCTCCGCCGCCGCCCAGGGAATCAGCCCCGAAATGCTGAAGGATATTTCCACCGGATATGCCGGCACTCCTGCCGACAAGGCGCTTCGCAATGCGCTCAATACCACGGCCATAAACGTCCTTGCCTCCTCGGCCGACGTGCCCCATCTGGACACGAGTTTCTCAGACGAGGTCAGGACCAAGGGACGCACGGACCAGCAGTCCTCCGGCAGATGTTGGCTTTTCACCGGGCTCAACGTGCTGAGGGCTAGGATGATAGACCGCTTCGACCTGGGGTCCTTCACCTTTTCCCAGAACTATCTTTTCTTCTATGACCAGCTGGAGAAGGCCAATCTTTTCCTGCAGGGCATAATAGACACCGCCGACCTCCCTCTTGACGACCGCAAGGTGGACTGGCTGCTCAGCAATCCAATCGGCGACGGAGGGCAGTTTACGGGAGTGGCCGACCTTGTGACAAAATACGGCCTGGTGCCTTCCGAGGTCATGCCCGAGACCTATTGCAGCAACAATACTTCCCAGATGCGCAGCATCCTGTCCCGCAAATTGCGCGAGGACGCGCTGAGGCTTAGGGATGCCTGCGCCGGCTCGAAGAACAAGAAGAAGGCCTCCCTGGAGGACATGAAAAAGGAAATGCTCAAGGACATTTACCATGTGCTTGCGCTGTGCCTTGGCGTGCCACCTTCAGAGTTCGAGTGGACAAGGTACGACTCCAAGGGAGAGCCCGTGTCCACCAAGACCTATACCCCCGCCTCCTTCCGCGACGAATTCATTGACGAGGACCTCCGGGACGGCTATGTCATGGTGATGAACGACCCCCTGCGCGAATACGGCAAGGTGTATGAAATAGACAACGACCGCCATGTCTATGACGGACGCAACTGGCTGTATGTCAATCTTCCCATGGACAAGATAAAGGAAATGGCCATAGCCTCCATTAAGGACAATACCGCCATGTATTTCTCCTGCGACGTGGGCAAGTTCCTCAACCGCAAGACGGGCATAGCCGACCTTCGCAACTTCGATTACGAATCCCTGCTGGGAGTCAGCCTCGGCATGGACAAGAGGGAGAGGGTGCTGACCCATGACAGCGGCTCTTCCCACGCCATGACCCTGATTGCCGTGGACTTGCGTGAAGGCAATCCCGTCAAATGGATGGTGGAGAACAGCTGGGGCCCCACCTACGGCTACAAGGGCAATATCATCATGACTGACGAGTGGTTTGACAATTATATGTTCCGTCTGGTAGTGCAGAAAAAGTATGTTCCCGCCGACGTGCTTCAAATGCTTGACGGCAAGCCCGAAGTGCTGCCTGCATGGGACCCTATGTTCCTTCCTGAAGAATGAAAAGGCTGTTTCCAATAATGATTGCGCTCGCCCTTCTGTCCTGCAAGGGGAAGGGCGGCTCCGGGGATTCGGTCGAGAACTTGCAGTGGGCCGAAACGGACATCTCCGAGCTGCAGATGAATCCCGTCGATGTGTTCGCCAAGGACTGGATGGCCCTTGCAGCGGGCTCTGAGGCCTCTTTCAATGCCATGACCATTTCATGGGGCACCCTGGGCGAACTGTGGAACAAGCCCGTGGTGATAGTTTTCGTATCCCCGGACAGGGCCACGAAGAAATTCATGGACGAGAACAAGTATTTCACCGTTTCTTCCTTCCCCAATGCTGCCAAGGATGCCCTTGTGTACATAGGCTCGAAGTCCTACAGGGACAATCCCGACAAGGTGGCCGATGCCGGCCTGCATGTGGAGTTTTCACCTCTTGGCAATCCTCTTTTCAAGGAGGCGGAACTCTCGTTTGAGTGCAGGAAGATTTATGCGGAGGCTTTCGACCCCGCCCTTCTTCCCGAGGAGGTGAAGCCCATGTACGACAAGATGGCCGTGCATGTCATGTATATAGGAGAGATAGTGAAGGTCTGGGAGAAACGCTAGGGAAGCTTCATTACCGAGACCGCGATTTTTCTGCGGGGCGACCAGAGCCATATCTTGCCGCCCTCTATTTTTTCCACCCTCATGTCCATGGAGGACAGGTTCTGCACCGAGCCGGGGACGGACCATTTGACAGAGGCCGTGACCGACTGTCCTGCCGTAGTGGGCATGGTCTCGCACTCGACTGAATACCAGGAAGATGTATTGTCCGTCATCACGCGGAATAGGTGCTTCTGCGGATTGCAGGATACCTGGCATGAAGCCGGGTCGTAACTGAATATGACCTTGCCGTTGTCTTCAAGGCACAGGCTCTCGCTCAGGAGGAATTCCTCGTTCACCTTGTCCCTGCAGGAGACAAGCCCGAGCAGCGCGGCTATCAGTATGAGGGCGTATCTTTTCATTTGACTTTCAAGTCTTTGACTATATATTCCTTGCTGCCGTCCTTGAGGGTTATCGTCGCCATGAGCCTGCCCGAAGAGGGTATGGTCCAGAACCCGTCGCCCCCGACTGAGATTTCTTTCCCTTCGAAGCTCCACTCCACATTCTTCGCTCCAGAGAGGTTGTAAACCCTCAGTGGCAGCTTGGACCCTGCGGCTACAGCTCCGGAAGAATCTGTCTCGAGGTTGTTTACGTAGATGAAGCTCCGGGTGCCTTCATAGAGGAACTTGGTGGTGAAATTGACGGGGACCTGCTTGCTGGAAATGCCGTTGGAACGGAATTCTATCACCGCCTTGTATGCCTTGCCGGGACTGAGGCCCTCAAGGGTCAGGGCGTATTTCCCGTCCATGTACGGCTCCACCTCCACTTCCTTTCCTTCGGAAGAGGCCGTGCCCCATGTGACGTAAGCCTGAGAGGCATATTCGGGAATGTCCGCTTCCCATTGCAGCAAGGCCGCATCCTGGAATATGAAACTGTCCACGGCGGTGACTTCCGGCACCACTACGTCGCTCATTTTGGATACGGTGAACGCCACCTTGTCGCCCACCATGCGTATCTGCGTGATTGCAAGGGGGGACTCCGTGCCGTCCCTGAACACGAAAGCGGGCGTGGTGAGGGTGGTGAAGGCGTTGTATTCCTTGCAGGGCCAGAATACTTGGGGCTGGTTGTTCTGGAACTCCCTGTTGCTGTTGAAGGCCTTGATTCCGGGGGTTGCGCTCACAAGGGCGGCGCACTGGAAGTCGGGCCGGCAGTTGATTTCGTTCCTGAGCCAGCGTCTCCGGGCGGATATCACCTTCCTCTCTGCATCGGAGTATCCGGCGCTGCGCGTGGACTTGTCTATATGGTATATAAGAAGGCCTGTGCCGCCTACGTGGCTGTCCCAGACTCTGCCGTCACGGCATTCAATCAGGAAATATTCGCCCTCGGTGCCGGTTTCGTACCTGAGGAAGCGCCTGTTCTCGCTGACAGGCTCCAGCAGATAATCTCCGCAGTCCAGGTCCTCGGGGCTGCCGAGTCCAAGGGTGTCGTAGTCCACGGCGTTGAAGTGAGGGGGAGTGCGGCCTTCGTTGTTGTAGTTGCCACCGTCCATTATGCAGGTCGTGTACCACAGCCCGCTGCCTATTCCTCCGCTGCCTTCGTAGTCCGTGTCGTACATGTCCATGAGACCGAGGATGTGGCTGAATTCGTGGCATATAGTGCCTATTCCCGTGAATACGAACTTGTTCTCCTTGTCGCGCTGGAGTTCGGCGACCATGTTGTATTTGGATAGATATACCCCGTCAATGTCGATTTCCGCGTTGCGAAGGTCGGCCATGTGGGGCCATACGCAGTCTTCGTCCCCGCCGTCGGCCTCGCTCTTCCCGGCCATAAGCACTATGATGCTGTCCACGTATCCGTCGCCGTCCACGTCGTAGTCGGAGAACTGTATTCCGTGCTCCTGTGCTGCCTTCAGGCATATTGCCTTTACCGCACCGGGGGCATTCCTGTCGTTCCCCTTGTCATTGTTGCCGAAATAGTCCTCGCTGTCGCCGTCCAGCACCACGGGAGGGCATACGGTGAATTCGAAGGTGAGGTCGCCCCTGAACTGCTCGTTGAAATAGTCCATGACGGAGCCGGTGGCTCCGTAGTCGGAATAGCCGGGGCGGTTGAACATGGCCTCGAACTCCTCCACTCCGTGCTTGAACTCCTTGTCCCGGGTGGTGGCGAGCAGCACTAGGCACTTCCTGTGGGTGAAGAGTTCCTTGTCGGAAGGGTCGGTCTCTTCATCCCCAGCCTTGGTCCGGACCTGCTCCAGGGCGGCCGGGGACGGCATGCTGGAGAGAAGCACGCTGGAAGGAGCGGCCTTTCCCGCCACGAAGGATGTGGCCCTCCGGCGGCCCTCCTCATCGAAGGAGGCGTACCTCCAGAACCTGTCCTTGCCTTGCACCAGCACATGCCCGGCCATGTCCGTGACGAAGTGGCAGCGCTCGTCTCCTGTTATCATTACCCTGACAAGGCTCCCGTCCGGCTGGACAAGGTCGAAGGGCTTCCTGTTGGCAGGCACTGCAAAGGCGCTGATATACAGGAAGATAATGTAGAGCGATATGAGAACGCGCTTCATTCCGGGTCTTTTCCGGTTACAAGGATAGTGATTTTTTTGCACAATGGCAAATATAATTGGCCGACGTACAATAACCAAGAAGCCGGCAACGCTCTCGCGCTGACCGGCCCCTAAGACGTGTACTAAAACCTAAACCTGCTCTATAGATGCAACTATGTTTTGAAACGTTGCATGAAAAATGAAAAAAATGCAAAAAAAAATCGGCGACACCCCGCAAAACGGAATATCGCCCGAAATTTCTAAGATTCAAGGAAATTATTTTGCAGCCTCGACGGACACTTTCCTGAACTCTTTGAAATCCTTCATGAGCTCGAGAGCAGCCTTACGTGCACGTGCACCTGCAGCCTTGTTTCCCTTCTCAACCTGAGCGTCAGCATTCACTACGAAATCCTGGTACTCGGCCTTGATTTTCTCAACAAGTTCTTTCATAATTGAATAAATAATAGTTCGTTAAACAATAAGTATCAAAACTGGGGCGCAATTTAGACATTAATCTTGAATTTCGCAAGAATTTTGAAAATAAAATCGTTTTTTACGCTTGATTGTCAAGGTCTTTCGTTATTCTCGGGTCCCTGCGGCGATTGAAATTGTTCATGGTGAGGTCAGGCCCGGCCGTGACGAAGGATTTTACGCCTTCTATTACGTCGGAACATAGCGAAGGCATCATCTCCTTCTGCTCGGGGGAAAGTGCGCCGAGTACGAAATCTATCTGTCCTCCGTGGCTGAAATCATTGCCTATGCCCATCCTGATGCGGCTCCACTGGTCGGTGCCGAGGGCCTTGATTATGTCCTTGAGGCCGTTGTGACCGCCGTCACTGCCTCTTTTGCGCATGCGCAGGGTTCCGAAGGGGAGGTTCAGGTCGTCGCAGATGACAAGCAGGTTCTCCGTCGGTATGTTCTTTTTCTCCATCCAGTACCTCACGGCGGCTCCGCTGAGGTTCATGTACGTGGAAGGCTTGAGCAGGGTGATCTTCCTGCCCTTGAATGACACTTCGGCTACGGCACCGTATCGCTGGGTGCTGAAAACGACGTCGGATGCCTGCGACCAGGCATCCAACACCATAAATCCCATATTGTGCCGGGTTTCGGCGTACTCGGCGCCGATGTTGCCCAGCCCGACTACGAGATAGTTCATAGCCGGCTCGTCATTACTCCTCTGCTGCTGCGGCCGCACTGTTGCGAGTAGCCTTGACAGCACAGATGATAGCGTCTTTCTGAGTGAGGACGGTAACATTGTCGTACTTGAGGTCTCCGGCCTTGATCTGGGCACCGATTCCCATAGGAGTGATGTCTATGTCAAGCTTGTCGGGGAGGTTCTTCATGAGGGCGCTGACGCGGACTTCGCGGAGGAACTTGACGAACTTGCCACCGGCCTGTACGCCGACTGCGTGTCCGAAGATGTTGAGAGGCACATTGATAGCGATGGGCTTCTCTTCATTGACTGCGAGGAAATCCACATGGAGGCAGTTGTCCTTTACAGGATGATACTGGAGCTCGTGAACCACTGCGGTGTATTTGTTGCCGTCGTTGAGAACGATGTCGATGATGAATGATTCGGGAGTATGGGTAATACCCTTCAATTCTTTCTCTTCAACAGTGAAAAGGACGTTCTTGAGTCCGAGTCCATAGAGGTTGCAAGGGACCAAACCCTGCTTGCGGAAGGCCTTGATGACAGCCTTGTTGCCAGTTTCGCGAATCTGGCCTTTGAGTTCAAAATGTTTCATTTTGTGTTGTTTGAAATGTGTTACTCAGTCTGATTTTCACAGACCCCATTGCACCAAAGAGGTTGTCCTCTTTATTTTTGCGGCGCAAAGGTAAGCCATTTTTAGTTAATTTCCAATAAATTGCTTAAATTTGCAGACTTTAATTAAGGTAAAGATGATAAATTTTGTTGAAGAGTTGAAATGGAGAGGCATGATTCAGGACATCATGCCCGGAACAGAAGAGAAATTGATGGAAGGCCCCCAGGCCGCTTACGTAGGCATTGACCCCACGGCCGATTCCCTTCATATAGGGCATCTTGTCAGCGTGATGATTCTCAAGCATTTCCAGAATTGCGGACATAAACCCTTCGCCCTTGTAGGAGGCGCTACCGGCATGATAGGCGACCCTTCGATGAAGTCGGCAGAAAGGAATCTTCTGGACGAGGAGACCCTCGCTCATAACGTGGCGGGCATAAAGGCCCAGCTGTCCCGTTTCCTGGATTTCGATTCCGACGCCCCCAACAAGGCCGAACTCGTGAACAACTATGACTGGATGAAGGATTATTCATTCATCAATTTCATACGTGACATTGGAAAGCATATCACCGTCAACTACATGATGGCCAAGGATTCCGTGAAGAAGCGCCTTTCCCGCGACTCCAGCGAGGGCATGTCCTTCACCGAGTTCAGTTACCAGCTCATGCAGGGTTACGATTTCTACTGGCTCTGGAAGAACAAGAACTGTATTCTCCAGCTTGGCGGCAGCGACCAGTGGGGCAATATAACCACCGGCACCGAACTTATCCGCCGTATGGACGGCGGCGAGGCTTTCGCACTGACCTGCCCTCTTATCCGCAAGGCCGACGGCACCAAGTTCGGCAAGACCGAGAAAGGCAATATCTGGCTCGACCCCGAGAAGACGTCCCCCTACGAGTTCTACCAGTTCTGGCTGAACGTAAGCGACGAAGATGCCGAGCGTTACATAAAGATATTCACCATGCTGGACCGTCAGACCATAGAAAGCCTGATCGAGGAGCACCGTGCCGATCCCGGACAGCGCAAGCTGCAGCAGACTCTCGCACGCGAAATTACCGTCATGTGCCACGGCCAGCAGGAGTATGACAAGGCTGTTTCCGCTTCGCGCATGCTTTTCGGCAATTCTACTTCCGAGGCTCTTCGCCAGCTCGATGAGAAGACCTTCCTGGCCGTTTTCGGAGGCGTGCCTTCCTTCAATCTTGCCTCTTCGGAACTGCCCTGCGGTCTTCTGGACCTTCTCGCAGTCAAGACGGCCATATTCCCTTCCAAAGGAGAGGCCCGCAAGATGGTACAGGGCGGGGGAGTCAGCCTTAACAAGGACAAGGTCGGGGACATTGACCGTCAGGTCGGCCCCGAGGATATCATAGACGGGAAATACATACTCGTCCAGAAGGGTAAGAAGAACTATTTCATAATCAACGTACAGTAATGGAAGCACCTGCAAGTACAAGACAGCTCAAGGTTGCCCGCGAACTTCAGAAGAGTCTCGCGGAGATTATCCGCAGTAAAGGTATGGCTGCTTTCGGCGGTGCCATGGTAACGGTAAGCGAGGTGAGAATCAGTCCCGACCTGTCCGTGGCCAAGGTTTTCGTCAGTATCTTCCCTTCGGCCAAGGCCGGGGAAGTGATGGATTCCCTGCAGGAGAATGTCCGTTCCATACGTGGAGAGCTCGGACACAAGGTCGCCAAGCAGCTCAGGATAGTCCCCGAACTGGTATTCATGCTGGATTCCTCCATTGACTATGCCGAGCATATAGACGAACTGCTGAGGAAATGATACGGTTGCCGCTGTTCATAGCCGGAAGGTATCTTTTCGCCAGGAAGTCACATAATGTAATAAACCTGATTTCAGCGATAAGCGCTACGGGCATGGCTTTGGGTACGGCGGCCCTTGTCATAATTTTGTCAGTGTATAACGGGTTCGATGCCATGGTGCGCGACATGCGCGGCAACGTCGAGCCCGATATTCTTGTTTCTCCTTCCAAAGGCAAGGTGTTCGTCCCGGTAGAAGGAGTGCTTGATGCCCTGGCCTGCATTGAAGGCGTTTCGACTGTCTGCCCTGTCCTTCAGGATGACATATATGTTGAGTATGAAGGACGTAGCCTCGCTGCCCTCGCCAAGGGTGTTGACAGCCTTTATGAGGCGACCAGTCCTATTGCTGAACATATTATAGAGGGCAGTTTCTACCTTCATCACGGTGATGTGCCCATGGCTGTGACCGGTTCCATACTGTCCGCTTCCCTTAGGCTTTCACCCCGCTTCCTGCCTCCTGTCAAACTATGGTATCCTTCTCGGACGAGACAGTTTTCCCCGGCCGCTCCGGCCGCTTCGATGGAGATGGTAAAGGTCTGGCCCTCAGGTATTTTCGCTGTCAATGACGAGATAGACAAGGACCTTTTGATAATTCCTGTCGAGACTATGCGCAAGCTTCAGGGATACAGCGGGGGAGAAGTGTCGGGGATAGAGATACGCCTCGGTCCCGGCAGCGGTCCCAAGGAGACGGCGAGGTGTCTCAAGGCCGTTTCCGCAGTAATGGGGGATGGCTTCAAGGTGTTGGACAGGCAGCGGCAGAACGTGACGCTCTACAGGATGATGAAGCTTGAGAAGGCGGCCGTTTTCCTAATAATGCTGTTTGTAATCATTATAATAGCCTTCAATATTTTCGGCAGCCTTTCCATGCTTATCATAGAGAAAAAGGAAGATATAGGGACGCTTCGTTCCCTTGGCATGGAGGAGACTTCGCTGCGCCGGGTGTTCATATATGAGGGGTGGATGATTTCCCTTTTCGGCATGGCGGTGGGGCTGCTGGCCGGTGTTGCTGTGGTGCTGTTGCAGCAGCATTTCGGCTTCGTGCGCATGCCCCAGAGCTGGGTGGCCGCGCCCTATCCCGTGAATCTGCAGATTCCGGATTTGCTTGCCGTCGCCGCCGGTGTGTCCCTTATCGGCTACCTTATCGCCCTGCTTCCCGTCCGACGTCTTACGTGAACTTCTCCCGGAGACGCTTAAATTACCAAGTACATCCGGCGATGATATCGCGGTCCAACTCATCCAATTTCGGATATTCCAGATATCTGACATCAACGCGCCCTTCCCTGAGCGAAGGAATATCTATACGGAAAGCCTCCCAGTGAAGAAAATCATATATAACTATGTCGGAACCATGGACTTCGACGGATTTGAATTTATAATCATAAGCATCTTCATTAGGACTGGTCTGCAGGACTACATCCTCTGCCAGCAGGCTGCCGTCTTTCAAGTCGTATGCTGAAATCACAAGCCTGAAGTCGAACATGGTGAAATAACAATTGAGTTCAAATCTAAGACCGTACTCCTTGACCCTCAATTTCTTGA
>JAFVCK010000041.1 GCA_017479265.1 Bacteroidales bacterium
TATCCTCTATAAATTGCCGCTCCGGACACTCCGGGCGGGGCCTTGGCGTGGTCCGCACTTTAAAAAGTCGCATCATCGGGGGCGGATCCCTGCCGACTGTGGGCCGGTTGACCGTGCAGACACCCCGCCCGGCAGCAAAACAGGGCATCACCGACCGCCGTCAGGCGACATCAGGCAAAAAAGTTTTGCTTTTTGCGGAATTTAGGTTTATTATTGTATTCCAGGGACTGGGTGATTCTTTCTGACAGGACCTTGTTCTTCTCCTTGATCTGTTTGAACTGATAACATATCGCGACGATGAATAAAAAGGAAGCCGCGAACAGTAAGAGAATGGCACCAAGTATGATGGTACGCTGACGAAGCACGGCCTTCTCCTTCTGAATTTCCATCTGAAGGTCCCTCTCCCGGAAATTGGCGGCATATTGATGGGCTTTGCTCTGCTGCAGCTGCGTATTGAGCCTGTCGGACAATTCGGCGTATTTCTTCCAATATTCCAGACCGTCCCTGATGCGGCCCTGGTTCTCTGCAATAATAGCCCTACCCCTCAGCATTTCCACATAAACAACACTGACAGAGTCGTTTGCGTGCTCACCTTTCTCCATTTCCCCGTACAGGGCTGTCATCTTGTCCCAATCCCCGAGCATGGTCCATACATCGTGGATGAAGGTCTTGCCGTCCAGCGTCTGCCCGTATGCCGAGGCTTCGAAGAAGTCAAGGTATTCCCTGGCATGCTTCGTATCTGACAATCCGGCATAGCCGTAGGCCATGAAACCGTATGCCTGGGCGCGGTAGAAGGCGCAATAATTATCTCTCTCCTCCTCGGAGGGAATGCGGAAGGACCCGTCCTCGTAAACATCCGGATGGTCCTGGAAATCATCAACTTTCTTTTTGATTCTCTTGGCCAGGGAGATTATGTCCCAATATCTGTCCTTTTCCCTGTACAGGAGATTGATTTTCCTCTTCATCGCTATGATGCAAGCGTCCATCTGGGCGAAACTGCGGTAGGAATCCAGATACGTTATGGCCTTGTCAACGCACACCATGCCCTCCTTTTCCCAGCCGAGATAATACAGGTTGGCCCCGATTTCAGCCTCTGTCCTCATGGCCTCGGTCTCGTCTCCTTCGGAGCGGCACATTTCCATCTTGCACAAAGCCCAGTGAATCCAGCGCTCGTTGTTGTGCTGGGTCCTGGCTATACGCATAAGCAGGTCAAGGACATTGTGTTTCTCAATCGGATTCTCCTCGATCTCCTCAACTTCCATGAGCTTTTCGAGTATGTGACGGGCGGAATCAAGTTGCTTGTCTTCAATGAATTCAGCAAGGACCATGGCCCTCAGAATATCGGCGTGCGGGCGGGTCATGTTGCCCACCGTCACAGCGGAGTCTATAATGACAAGGGCC
Organism: Bacteroidales bacterium; assembly: GCA_017479265.1. Lineage (GTDB taxonomy): Bacteria > Bacteroidota > Bacteroidia > Bacteroidales > UBA932 > Cryptobacteroides. The sequence goes on from JAFVCK010000041.1 coordinate 1,402, forward strand.
TTTTCGGGCTGGGTCCTGTACAGTTTTTCGGCCTTTTCTTCCGTATATAAGGAGTCTGAAGGCCTGTTCACGCCAGCGGAAAACCGGCCCGGTCCCTGATGGAAGCAAGCGGTCAGCAATAGGATGGGGAAAATGCAGAATCGCTTCATTTGTTTAAGTTCTTTTTGCAAAGATAATCCATCTGTTTTTATAAGTCTTACCCCCCCCCGAGACAATTTGTCCGGACGAAACGACGATTTGTCTTTTGACGCAAATTTACGCCAAAATAACCTCTCAATTTGTCCTGAAGGGCATTTGATTCGTCAGCCATTCTTGATTTGACAATAAAAATAAGTCAACTTTGCACGATGTGCGCCGCATCATGAACGGAGCAACAAACATTTTATTCCATGAACAAGACAAGATACCAAGGTACAAGAATCATAATCCTGCAGGATTTGCTGCTTTCCATGCTGGCTTCCCTGCTGGCCCTGCTTCTGGTTCGCTGGGTATCGGACCCGATTCCCGGGTTCACGGGCATGGTGGCAATCTGGCTGGCCTGCTCATTGGCCGCCACTTCTGCCGGATTGCTGATTTCATCCTCATATAAGGACGTGCGCCGCTTCGCTACCGTGCGTTCCATGGCCAAGACTGCTGTGTCCGTAATAATAAAAGAAGCGCTGCTCGCCTTGGTGCCGGTCTTCGGGCTGCTGTCCCTGAGTGCCGCCTATTCGGTGCTGGCCATACTGACTGACCTCTTCCTGACCGGCGGCATGCTGATGTACATACGCCTTTCTGCACGCATAATGGCTGCCGATAAGACTGATATCAAGGAAATCGCCGGAAGAAGGAGCGCACTTGTGGTCGGAACCGGAAAGCCTTCCCTCACATTGGCCACAGAACTGGAGAAAGAGGGATATGCCGTGGTCGGGCTGATGACCCAGGACAGAAGCCTGTCCGGGAGGGTAATTTCGGACCATGTGGTATATACCTGCAACAGCAAGGAGGAACTCGCCCACCTGCAATGGCAGCTTGGCGGCGTTGACTGCGTATTCTTCCCTCATTCGGAAGAAATTTCGGCCCTGGGCATAGTCCCGGGAGAGGATATTCCCCAGAAGGACGGCATGTCCATGGCGGGTCATATATTCAAGAGAGGATTCGACATCGCCTTTTCCGGAGGGCTGCTGCTGGTGTTCCTGCCCCTGATCGGCATCTGCACCCTGCTGGTCAAGCTCGAGGACGGAGGGCCCGTGATATACGCGCAGGAGAGAATAGGTCTGGGCGGAAAGCCGTTCAAGATATACAAGTTCCGCTCCATGCGCACGGATGCGGAGAAGAACGGTTCCCCGGCGCTTTACTCCGGAGAGGAGGACCCCCGTCTGACAAAGATAGGGAAATTCCTGCGGACACACCACCTTGACGAACTTCCCCAACTTTGGAACGTGTTCAAGGGGGACATGTCCTTCATAGGCTACAGGCCCGAAAGGCAATATTATATAGACCAAATCATGGAATGCAACGCCAGATACTGCTATCTGTACCAGATTCGTCCGGGGGTCACAAGTTATGCGACCCTATACAACGGATATACGGATACCTTGGAAAAAATGCTGACAAGGCTAGATCTTGACTTGTACTACCTGAGGAATCATTCTGTCTGGTTCGATGTCAAGGTACTTGGACTTACGTTCCTGAGCATAGTAAGCGGCAAGAAATTCTGATGGAAGAAAAGGGCATGTCCTGGTGGGTAGCGCGCACGCGCCACGGTTCCGAACTGAAAGTCCGGAACCAGCTTTCTGCTCTCGGAGTGGAGAGTTTCGTGCCCACGAGGATGCGCCGCTCCAGCCGGGGAAAGGGCATGGTAGAGGAGCCTCTGCTCAACTCCATGATATTCCTCCGCGCCACAAAGGTGGAAGCGCTGGACCTGATTCATTTCCGTGGAGTGAAGGCCGACTACATGTTCGACTATGCAAGGCACGCGATGATGAGCGTTATGGACAAGGAAATGGAGGACTTCAGGAAGGTATTCGACCTGTCCAGGGACGAGGGCGGTCTTGTGGACGTGCCACTGAGCGCAGGAGAACAGGTGCGTGTAATGAGGGGTGCTCTAAGCGGAGTGGAGGGCCATATACTCGAATACCAAGGACATACCTATGTGGATGTCAGCCTGATGAACTGTTTGCACGCCCGGGCGAAAGTGCCCAGGGCATGGCTTGAAAAAATATAAAACAAACATACAGATGACAAAAGGAATGGTTTATTCACCTCCTGCAATCATACGGGAAGTGGAATTGTGTCTTGAAGCCGGCCTGCTGGCAGGGTCCGTCGTCACCAAGGAGACAAAAATCGAAACTGCCGGCCAGCATGTAGAGAAAAGGGATTTCAACAGCGAAGGGTTCAACAGCACATGGGAATAAAGATATGAAAACATTAGCAAAAGCATTTGTTAGCGCGGCACTTGCGGCTCTTTTGATTGCATGTTCCCGTGAAAAAGAAGCGGCATACATGGGCGAGACCGTAAATTTCGGTGTAAGCGCGATGTCCGGAGCACTCACCAAGACAGTATATTCGGGCGAACTCACGGATGCCGACATTGAACGTATAAACTGGGTGGACGGAGACCTTATCAGGATAGTCTGCAACGAGGTTTCGGCCCCGGAAGAGAAATATTTCGACTACGAGCTTTCCGTCAGCGGAAACAGCGGACGCTACAGCTATGCCTCGGCCGTCCCCTACAATGCAGGGAACGGCTTGCAGTGGGGCGAAGGCAGCCATGCTTTCTATTCCGTGTACCCTTCTCCCGTGACTCCGGGCAGCATCAGCCTTGAGATTGCGGACGGAGCGGGCCGGGCCCTGGCGGTATTGCCCGAGGACCAGAGCACAAGTTCCGACAAGAAGGAGGGAGATACTGAGAACAGGTACTACGGCAACATGGACCTCGCCTTCATGACGGCAGCAACGCAGGCCTCGCCGGGGGACAATGTCACCCTCTCGTTCACTCCCATAGTCACCACCTTCTATGTGACCGTATTCAACACCACGGGCTCTGCGATGACCCTTCGCAAGGTGGCCCTCAGTTCGGCCTCAAACGCCCTCACGGCGACCTACAGGACCGTTTTCACCACAGCAGGCAACCGAACATATTCATTCTCCGAGGCCGGCACCTGGGCAGGCACTCCTACGTGGTCGGAGAGCAATTCTACAGTCTTTGCCTCCTTTGACGGCCTGTCGCTTGCCGACGGAGACCATGTCACCGTGGCCCTGTTCGCCATTCCCAAAGACATCACCCAGCTCACACTGGCCGTCACCTCCGACGAGACCGGCACCGTGAAACTGCCCCTGAAGTACAGCAACGGGACCTGGCTGTCCTTTACCGGAGGAGACAAGCACAATATCAACAACATAGGAATCCCGGCCGTATCGTACGAACTGACCGTGGACAAGACCCTGCTCACATACGACTACACCGGAACGGCCGGCTCCGAGCAGGAATTCACCGTCACCAGCAACAAGACCATAGGCTCTTCCGTCACAGCCGCTCCATGGAAGACGCAGATTAAAAAAGACGGCAAGTGGGTGGACCTCGAGGGCAACTGCCCAGAGTGGCTGGAGGCTTTCCCCGTGAACTCCACGGGCATAACAAGCGTTTCCAAGACTTATCAGGAAGATGTTGACGAGCAGATAGTTACCTCTCATGTGGAGAGGCTCAGGCAGGGCAAGGTCTATGACCAGAGCGGAAATGTCTATGACAATTCCGAAAAGAGCAACGCCCTCGACCTTTCCAAGTACAATTTCATAAACAAGCGCCAGGAGACCCTGCGCACCACAGCCAACACCTACATTGTCTCCGCCCCGGGATGGTACAAGATTCCCATGGTCTATGGCAACCTCATTGAGAACGGTGCTACCGTAGCCAAGAGCTGCAAGGGTGCAAGATGGTCCCTCGGACACCTTGACTATTTCAAGAAAGCCACGGATGCCAACATATTCCTCGGAATCAACTACCCCTGGCTACAGGCCGCATTCCTGGACCATTGCCGCATACATTGGGAGAAATACACCGTCTGGGAAGGCGATGCGGCGGTCACCTCCGGCAGGCAGTGGAGCCAAGGGTCCGACACCGGAGTCATAACCGAGCTCGAACTCAACAACAGCGAAGAATACATGTATTTCAGGGTGGACCCCGACATGATACGCCCCGGAAACGCCCTACTGGCTACCTACGGCAGTGACGGAGACTGCTGCTGGAGCTGGCAGATATGGATTACGGACCAGAACATGAGCCTGATTACGGTAGGCTCCAACCGCGTGCTTCCGGTCAACATAGGATGGACGGACGACACCGAGGGACAGTATTATGCCGAGCGCAGCGACACCCTCAAGTTCGTCTCCACCGAAATAGCCGGCCTGGAGTCACTCGAGATGGTCGTGAAGCAGCCCGAGTTCGAGAGGGTCTCCACCTCCGGCTGGCAGACATATTACCAGTGGGGCCGCAAGGACCCCTTGTCCACCGGTGTCACCAACGTGTACAACGACGACGGAGCGCTCAACAAGTCCATACTGCATCCGTCCAACATCATGTATGACGAAAGTACCTCAGGCTCAGACAAATACTACGACTGGACATCGGCTAACTACAACAATCTCTGGGACTCGCAGAACACCTCCTGGAAGACTCCATCCGACCAGCTCCCGGACCACAAGACCGTGTATGACCCCAGCCCGAGAGGATTCAGCGTAGCCCCCGATACCGCTTGGGACGGATTCGCCACCTACGGATACAGCAGCTTCGAGAACGGACTGTTCTTCTACACCTCCAACGACCATGACCAGACCATATTCTTCCCTGCATCCGGCTACATGGACTTCACCACGGCCAATATCTCCAACTCCGGCAAGGACGGTTATTACTGGACCATACGCCCGGGCGCGAACACCCAGAGCAGGGCAAGCTATTCGCTGCGGTTCTCCAAGAGCGACAGCGGCACTATCTCGGTAGTGGCAAAGCAGTACGATGCCGTCAGCCCCTTCAACACGGCGGCCTACCGTGCCTGCGCATACTCGGTGCGTCCGGTGCTGTACAATGTCAGCGCCGAGGCCTCAGAGGACATATAGGGCTCACTGATGCAGGAGATAGTGTTCCTCGAGCAGAGCGCATACGGTGAAAACACCATAAATGACCTGACCAAGGCATCCACACTAACCGTCGGTGACGTATCAATTTCGTTCAGCGCCGACGGAGCTGGCTTGAACAACGAACCATCCTACAACTACAATGGCTCCAATCCCGGCATAGTCACCCTAAGCAGGAACAACCAGATGAAGGTTAGCGTACCTTCCGGCAAGCAGATTATCCAGATCAACCTGTACTTTGACACGACCGACTCTTCATCCCTGTCCATATCCGCGGCATCGTCCCCCGTGGGCGGCGGCGGTTTCACTGACGGAAACGCGACAAAGGATGCAATCTGGAAAATCGACTCCTATTCCGGAGGCGTATTCACTCCAAGCGCCAACCAGGTCACTTTCTCGACGGAATACGCCTGGAAAAACGCGAGGAAACTATACGGGCTATCCGTAACTTACAAATAACAAGAAACAGCAAATGCGACCCTATATCCTTCCGGCGGTATTTGGACCGAACGGGAGGATATTGTCGCATAAAAATATGAAAATGTCGTACCATGCTACTACAACATGTCATCTTCTATGGTATATTTGCAGTGACAAATGGACAATAATGAAAAAAAACTACAAGATACTGCTTGCTGCCGCTGTCGCAGCGTTGGCATTAACTATATCCTGCTCAACTAAGGAAAGTCAAGATGCCCCGCAAACTGACGACATCTACACAGAGTCTCATATAAAAGATGTCGCTGAAAGCGACTATGAGGCAGCCATGAGGCTAATAGATGACGCATTGAGGGCAGGGAAACTAAACGCTTTCAGTGCAAATTCCCTGCGCTCCAACCTCACCTACCAGCACACTGAAGACTACGCCGCCGCTGCCGATTTCATGCTAAAGGCCTTAAGGCAGGAAGAGGCTTCCGATGCCGGGACAAGGACAGAACTACTTTACCACCTGGCAACAATCTACATGAATTCCCGGGATATCACCCGTATGCTCGCTACATGCACGGAAGGAAAGGAGTATTCAAAGCTGGCCGAAAACAACTTCCTGGCCAACGCCTTCGACTTCCTGGCCGGAAACGGACTCTACGGCATAGGGGAAGACAAAATGGGTAAAGAACTGATGCACAGCGCCATAACGAAGGCAAACGCAACGGCCGTCAGCAGGCCGGAGTACGGTCACCTGTTGTATTTCATAGGGCAGTACATCAATACGCTCATAGAAGACAAGGAATTTGACGCAGCGCTTGAAGAATGTGACGAGTACGAAAGCAAGGTAGTCGCGATGGAGAAGAAATTCCCTAATTCCGACGACATTTACCTGGACCGCTGCAGGTTCTATCTTGACATTGACAGGGCTGTATGCCAGATGAATCTGGGACGAAGACAGGAAGCGGAAAAGTCCTTCAAACGGGCCACCAACCGGGATTTTGCAAGGACTTCAAGCGGAAGGACGAGGATGATAAAGTATTACGCCTCGGCAGGAAAGCCGGAGGAAATACTCGCGATATACACCGTGGAACAACCTTACACAGAAGAAGATACTGTAAACAGGGCATATAGTATGCGTATCGCCCGGCTACGCGAGGCTTATGCAAATGCCGGTATGGCTGACAAGGCAAGAGAATATGAAAAACGCTACAATGACCTGAGCGAGAAGATTGAGCTGAAGGAAATGAAGGAGGGCACACTTGTCAATGCTGCAAAATATGATACCCAGCGCTATCGCTATCAATTGATGGAAACGAGTACTGCCCTGAAGAAGAACCGCCGGGCGCTGATATCCACCCTGACTGCCATAGTCCTGGCCATGTGCATACTGCTGGTCATTAACAACAGGAGGATGAAGCAGCATAAAAAAGACACGGAATCCATGGAAAAGAGCCTGCGCTCAATCCAGAGGCAGGTTGCCATAATGGCGCAAAGGGATGCCCGAAAAGATAAGTCGCCCCAGGGTGAGAAGAGAATGACGCTGGAAGAACTTATAGAAGGCAAACAGCTCTATCTGGACAAAAACCTGAACAGGGAAAGCGCGGCGGCAATGCTGGGAATAACTCCCGGCGAGGTGAGCAGGATGCTGGGCGAGATACAGCCCGGAATAAGCTTCCCCGACTACATCAAGAGCCTGCGCATAAAGTATGCTCTGGAAGTCATGCAGGAGAATCCCCACATCAGCATAACGAAGCTTGCCGACAAATGCGGCTTCTACACCGTCCGAACCTTGCAGCGTTCCTTCCTTGCCGTGACCGGCAAGACCCCCAGCGAATACGCAAAAAGCCTGAAATAAAGCTATTTACGACGAAGCGGCAGGCAGGGAACGAGCGAGAGCAGCAGAAGCAACAGAAGGGCGATTGAACTGGCCCTTGATATATGCGTGCTCAGCTTGTAGGACTGGGGCTCGAAGCGCATCTTGAGGGTATGGTTTCCTTCCGGCAGCACGGCACCGCGAAGCGTCCAGTCCGCCCGGAAAATATCTACTTCCGTGCCGTCCTCAAGCGTGGCCGTCCAGCCGTTAGGATAGTATATCTCGCTGAAAACCACGGCTGCAGGCCCCTCGGCGCTATATTCATAGAGAAGCTCATTGGGAGCGTATGCAGAAAGCCTTATCGCTATGCTGTCAACCTCCGGAATCAAAACATCACCGAAGTCCGCACCTATTACGGCCTCCTCGCGAAGGTCCACCGCCCCGATAAGTTCTATCTCCTCGTCCGGTGTGGAGGCACGCACAGCCCTCTTTACCTGCCATACACTGCCGAGTGCTCCGGGATTGACAAGAGGGGCGGCATTGCCGTCCAGGATTATGTACTTGTCATTCAGCATGGACAGTATGGGAATGTCGGGCATGGAAGCCTGGACTTCCGATACAGTCGCGGCACCCTTGACGGAGCGGTAAATGGAATTAATTTCTGAACTTAAGTACCTGTCTATCAGGTCCTGATAGCGCTGAAGCTTGACGGGGCTGTATCCGCCTATATTCTTATGGAAATAACTTGGATGCGAATCGTTGAACACATTCACCGTAAGGTCCAGCACCCTGTAGTCGAGCTCTTCGTCGGCGAGTATGGCCTTGTCCACGGGCCTCTCCTTGAACTGGCCGTCAAACTGGCGGGGAGTAGTGAAATGATCCTTGTTGAGATAACGCTTGCCGACAGAGAACATGTTGATAAGCACGAGGACGCAGATTGCGGCACCGGCTATCACCTTGCGGCTCTTCAGCTCGCCCTTGCCGGAATAGGACCATAGCAGCAGTCCGTATGTCAACAAAATGAGTATCAGCGACATAAGCGCATCGTGACGCAGCAGCGACATGCGGTCAGCAATCAGCGCATCCACAAGTATGTCCGGCTGGCCCGCGTCAACAGCCCCGGTGAAGCTGCGTCCCGCGCCTGTCATGGAGAAGAGGCAGAAAAGACCTGTGACGGCAAGTGCAATGCTGCCCCATTTGAGGAAGGCCGCCCTGTCATATTGCTCTCGCACTATGCGGTCCAGGGCCATGAAGCCCAGCATGGGCAGGGTCAGTTGCAATATCACAAGGGCCATGGACACAGTCCTGAACTTGCTGTAAAAAGGCACAAGGTAGTACCAGAACTCGGTAAATGCCATGAAATGGTTGCCCACGGCCAGGAGTATGCCTATTATCGAGGCCGCCAGCATCCACCAGCGGTCTTTGCCCTTGCACAGGCCCAGGCCCAGCAGGAAGAGGAATATGGTTATTGCACCCATGTACATGGGGCCGGCGGTGAAGGGCTGGGGGCCCCAGTACAGGGGCAGGGACTTTGCCACCTGCTTGAGATTGCCCTGTCCTGCCATTTTCAGCAGTTTTATGGTCTCGGACTTGTCGGGATTGACCGCCCCGGCGGAAGCGCCGCCGTTGTAGTCCGGAATCATCATGTTCGGGAGCTCCTCCCATCCGTAGGACCATGCCGTGGCATACGAGAGGTCAAGCCCCTTGGACTTGGAGTTGTCGCCGCCCAGTTCGGAACCTCCGCGCATAGTCTCCTGCGTGTATATATACGTGGGTATCAGACGGTTGGCATTGGTTGCAATGCCTAATGACCCTGCCACCAGCATGGCGGCGGAGGCGGCGAGGAACTTGCCGGTGAGAGAGCGTCCCTCCGCGCTTGTCATAAGCCATATAAAAAGGGCCAGGACATAGCAGAAAATGATAATCGCCAGGTAATAGGTGATCTGCACATGGTTGGCCTTTATCTGGAAATTGAGGGCCATTGCAAACAGGGCCGCTCCGAGAATCGTCTTCCAAATCCAGCCCTTACCCTTGGTCCTCAGCGCGCTCCTGTATGTAAAAATAACGCCTGCAAGTACCCATGGAGCGTATGCAAGTGCCAGCATCTTGGCGTTGTGCCCGACCTGTATAATCTGCATATTGTATGCGCAGAAGGTCACAGCAACTGCACCGCCGGCCGCTATGATGCCGTTCATGCCCAGGGCGAGCATCAGCAGGAAGGCCCCCAGAAGGGATATGAACAGGTAACTCGCCGGCCTTTTGCCTGTCAGGAAAAGGTCATAGACGGGCTTTGTCCAGTCGCCTTCGGTATTGCCCGTGAGCATGGTCGTGGGCATGCCGCCGAACATGGAGTTGGTCCATGCGGTGCGGTCCGACGGATGGGCTTCGTTCCAGAGATTGGTCTCGCGGGCCATGCCCACATATCCTGATATATCGCTCTGGTCCACAATTTTGCCTTCAAGCACCCACGGCACGAATCCGTACGAGAGAACGAGGAACAAGAGGACTATGGCGGCGTAAGCCAGTATGTTTTTCAAATTCTGCTTCATAATTATATCCATATCGTCTGGATGCGACAATCCTTGCAAAGTTAAGTCTTTTTTGATTTTTTTTCGGATAATTCCGAAATAATTCCTAAATTGCGGTGCTAAAACGCATGTTTATTAATTAAAATAATTGTACATCATGAAGAAATTGATTCCTATCGCGTTGATTGCCCTGACGATTCTGCCGGGATGTTCAACTTGGACCAAGACTGCAAATGGTACCGCCATCGGTAGCGGCGCAGGCGCAGCCTTAGGTGCCGCCATAGGCGCTCTCATCAGCAAGGATGCCAAGGGTGCTGCCATCGGCGCAGCCATCGGAACAGCCGTAGGTGCAGGTACCGGCGCAATCATAGGCAACCAGATGGACAAGAAGGCCGAGGAACTCGCAGCTCTCGAGAATGCAAACGTCGAGACTGTCACCGACCAGAACGGCCTCACCGCCATCAAGGTTACCTTCGACAGCGGTATCCTCTTCCCCACCAACGGCACCAAGCTCAACAAGTCTTCACAGGCCGAGCTGAAGGAATTCGCCACCAAGATGTCCGACTTCACCGAGACCGACATCACCATCTACGGCCACACCGACAACACCGGCAGCGCCGAGGTTAACGAGCGTATCTCCCAGCAGAGGGCCGACGCAGTCCAGGATTATCTCAAGGCCTGCGGAATAGCAGCCGACCGCATGGTATCACAGGGTCTTTCCTACACCATGCCCGTTGCCGACAACGCTACCAAGGAAGGCCGCGCAGCCAACCGTCGCGTCGAGATCTACATCTCCGCCAACGAGGATATGATCAAGGCCGCCGAGGCACAGGCCGAGAAGAAGTAAACAACTGTCTGACAGCGAAAAGGGGCTGGCCGGGTCTGTTCCCGGTCAGTTTTTTTTGCATCCGGGCAATCCGCTCTGAGAAGCTGTTTTGAAGCGATGATTGCAACATAAAAACGTTTTTTTTATTATCTTTGCTGACTAGATGATGCCGAGGCGGTATCATTGACCTAACCATTTTAATAGCATCGTATGCGAAAAACATTTTTGATGATTCTGCTGACCTTCCTGGCCGGGGTATCCCTGTTCGCCCAGGAAAAGGTCACTGTAAACGGAACCGTCTATGACGAGAACGGCATCACCCTGATCGGTGCCTCCGTCATCGAGACAGGAACGTCCAACGGCACAATCACAGACCTGGACGGCAAGTTTACGATTTCTGCAAAGTCCGGCGGCAGCCTTACCATCGAGTACATAGGCTATGCCCCCCAGACCTTGCCTGTACCCACAGAAGGAGAACTGACAGTCAGGCTCGAGCCCGACACCAACCTCATCGCCGAGACCGTGGTCATTGGCTACGGCGTACAGCGCAAGACCGACCTCACAGGCTCGGTGAGCAGCATCTCCTCAAAAGACTTCAACGAAGGAGTTATCAACTCCCCGGAACAGCTGATCAACGGTAAAGTCAGCGGCGTGCAGATAGTCAGCGGCGGCGGTTCTCCTAATGCCGCCAGCACAATCCGCATCCGCGGCGGAGCATCCCTGAACGCATCCAACGACCCTCTGGTAGTGCTTGACGGCGTACCCATGGAAGTGGGCGGAAGCGTCAGCGGAGGCGGCAATTTCCTGAGCCTGGTGAACCCCAACGACATCGAGAGCATCACCGTCCTGAAGGATGCCGCTTCGACGGCCATCTACGGCTCCCGCGCCTCCAACGGAGTGCTCATAATCACCACCCGCAAGGGCAGCAGCGCCTCTTCTTCCAGGCCTAAAATCAACTTCATGAGTACCAACTCTTTCCAGACTCCCACCAAGTCCGCCGACATGGTGAGCAGGGACGAGATGATATCCATAGTGAACACCTTCGGAAACGACAAGCAGAAGGCTCTGATGAATCCTGATATCAACACGGACTGGAACAAGCTCATTTTCCGCAACGCCTTCGGCACGGACAACAGCCTCAGCGTATCGGGCAACGCCTTCAAGGTGCTCCCTTACCGCGTATCGCTGGGATACAACAACCAGAACGGTATCCTGCGCACCGACGGTTCGCAGAGGTACACCGGCAGCCTCACCCTTTCCCCTACCCTGCTGGACGGACACCTGAGGCTGGTCCTGAACGCCAAGGGCACCTTCAACACCAACCGTTTCGGCAACCAGAGCGCCATCTGGGGCGGTTCCACCCACAACCCCACCGTTCCTGTATATTCCGGAAACGATGCCTACCTTGGCTTCTATGAGGCCCTGGACAGCAAGGGCAACCCCATCAACGGTGCTACCGGCAACCCTGTCGGCCTTCTCGAAGGCCGCGTCGATACCAGCAAGGTATATAGGATAATAGGAAGTTTCGATGCCGACTACAGCATGCACTTCCTTCCCGAACTCCATCTGCACGCCACCCTGGGCTATGACTACTCCAACGGACGTGGCCATATCTATGTGCCCAAGGAGGCCTACCAGGCATGGAGCAACGGCGGATGGAACTATGACTACGGCCCGCAGGAGAACTTCAACCGCCTGGCTACCATTTACTTGAATTACAACAAGTACTTCGAGGAGATCAAGAGCAACTTCGACATCACGGCCGGTTACGACTACCAGTTCTGGAGATATTGGAGCCCTGTCATGTATGCATACAACGCCTCCGACGCTCTCCAGTACACCTCCGCTTCCGGCGACCAGAGGCACGTGCTGCTGTCCTGGTACGCAAGGTTCAACTACTCTTTCGACTCCAGATATCTCATAGGCGTGAGCGTCCGCGCCGACGGTTCTTCCCGCTTCGCACCGGACAAGAGATGGGGTGTATTCCCTTCACTGTCAGCTGCTTGGAGAATCTCACGCGAATCCTTCTTCGAGCCCGTAAAGGGAGTCATGAGCGATGCCAAACTGAGGGTCAGCTACGGTATCACCGGCCAGCAGGACGGAATCGCCAACTACGGCTACATGCCCCTGTATTCAGCAGGACAGGCAGGTGCCTGGTACATGTTCGGCGGCACTCCTGTGCAAACCTACCGCCCAGCCGCATATAACGCCAACCTCAAGTGGGAGACCACAAGGGCCTTCAACGCAGGCTTCGACTTCGGCTTCCTCGAGGACAGGATTACCGGCAGCATAGACTACTACAGGCGCACCACCGAGGACCTTCTCGCAACAGTCCCCGTGGCCGCCGGCACCAACTTCAACAAGGAGATGCTCTCCAATGTCGGCAACATCCTATCAACAGGTGTTGAAATGACCCTGAGCGCCACTCCCGTAAAGACCGAGGACTGGAACTGGGACATCAGCGCCAACGCCACCTGGATGCGCAGCCGCATCACCAACCTCAGGATGAGCGCCGACGCAGCCTCTCCCCATACCCCCGCGGGATGGATAGATTCGCACTATGTACAGGTGCTGTCAGAAGGCTACGCTCCCTACAGTTTCTACGTGTACAAGCAGATTTACGACGCTGCTTCCGGCAAGCCCATCGAGGGCCTGTATGCCGACCTCAGCGGTGACGGCAAGATAGACAGCAACGACCTCTATCATCACCACAGCGCTGCCCCCGACTGGATGCTCGGCCTCTCCACCAGCCTCACCTGGAAGAAACTCACGGTCAGCACCACCCTCAGGGCCAATATAGGCAACTATCTGTTCAATGGAATGGCCATGAACACAGGTGCCTGGGAGACAGTTTCATACAACGATTCCCAGGTGAACAAGGTGCATAGGAGCTTCCTCGATTCCAACTTCGGCAAGAGGCAGTACGAATCCGACTACTATGTAGAGAACGCATCCTTCCTCAAGATGGACAACATACAGGTGTCATACAACTTCGGCAAGGTAACCAAGTGGCTGGGTATCAACCTGTCAGCCATGGTCCAGAATGTATTCACCATCACTGGATACAGCGGAGTGGACCCCGAGTGCCCCGGCGGCATAGACATGTCCGTATATCCCCGTCCGAGGATATTCTCACTGACCGTAGGACTTGACTTCTAAATTGTTATGACGATGAAAAGGATATTTATCACCATACTTGCAGGAACACTTCTTCTGACTTCCTGCTTCAAGGACCTCGACCAGCGTCCCGTTACCGAGACGGAGACGGATGCCGAGACCGTATATGGCAGCGTCTCCGGATTCAAGGGCATGCTGGCCAAGATTTACGGCTCCTTCACCCTCGTCGGCCTTGAGAAAGGCGGCAGCAACGCCGACCTGTCCAGCAACAACGGTCAGGACCTCATGAGGGCCTATTTCAACCTTCAGGAAGCCCCCACGGACGAGGTCGCAAACACTTGGCTGTCAGGCGACAAGGTTGAAGCGATAACCTTCATGACATGGGATGCCAACGACCCTTGGGTGGCCGACGGCTACTACAGGCTCTACTATACCATAGCCCTTTGCAATGAATTCCTCCGCCACGGCTCCGACACCGAAGGATTCTCCGAGGCCGAGAAGGCCGATGTGGCTTCATTCTGCGCCGAGACCCGCTTCATAAGGGCCCTGGCCTATTGGATGGTGCTCGACCTCTTCGGCAAAGGCCCCTACGTGGACGAGACCATGAAGGTCGAGGCGTTCATGCCCGAGGCCTACGACGCGGCCAAGCTTTTCGCCTACATAGAGAGCGAACTCAAGGCCACCCAGGACTTGATGCCCGCGAGCGTGGAATACGGCAGGGCCAACAAGGATGCCGCGCAGTTCCTGCTGGCAAGGCTCTACCTCAACGCACAGACCTACGGATGCGGCGACCACTACTCCGACTGCATCGCCGCCTGCGAGAAACTCCGCACTGCCGGATACAGCCTCGAAGGCGACTACAGCAAGCTCTTCAACGCCGACAACCACCTGAGGACCAACGAGATAATATTCCCCTTGGTAGTCGATGCCACCAACACCGTGACTTGGGGCACCTCCACTTATGTAGTGTGCGGACAGTGCGACCATGACGGACTTCTGGATGCCGAAGGCATATTCGGAATCAAGGAAGGATGGGGTTCATTCCGGGTGCGCGGCAACCTGCCCGCCCTCTTCGGCAACCCCCTGACCAGCACCGACAAACGCTGCCGTTTCTACACGGACGGACGCAGCCAGTGGTTCACTTCCAACATAGATGACAGCTCCCAGGGATTCTTCTGCGAGAAATGGACCAACCTCAAAGATGACGGTTCCATTGCCTCCAACTCAGTCGAATCAGGAGTCTGCACCGACTGGCCCCTCTTCCGCTTTGCCGACGTGCTGCTGATGGAGGCAGAGGCCTTCCTGCGCGGCGGCCAGGGCATCACCCGCAGCGATGCTCTCGGACTGCTCAACCAGGTGCGCCAGAGGGCCTACGGAAACACTACAGGCGACATAGCCGACGCTGATTTCACCCTCCCCCTCATTCTCGACGAAAGAGGCCGTGAATTCCACTTCGAGGCACAGCGCAGGACCGACCTGAGGCGTTTCGAATGCTTTACCGGTCCTTCATATATATGGGAATGGAAGGGCGGCACCCTCGCAGGAAGGGCTGTTGATGACAGATACAACCTCTACCCCATCCCTGCCGCCGAACTTTCCGCCAACACCAACCTTAAAAACGACAAGTACTGATGAAAAGGACATATATAATAGGCGCAGTGGTCGCGCTCGCAGCGGCCTGCACACCCGCGGAAGACATCAGGGTGACTACCACCGGACCCGAGAGAGTCAAGATAAGCTGCTCGGGTGATGTGGTGCTCTCGAGGGACAACAATACCTACCTGGCCCTTACCGTCAACTGGACCGACAACAACAATGTCGGCACTTACGGCGTGGCCGGAGCCCCTAAGAACTCTACCGTTAATACTTTGCAATTCAGTGCAAACCAGGACTTTAACCCCTACACTGAGTATCAGGCGGCAACAGGTGCCACCTCTGCTCAGTTCACGGCCGGAGCCCTCAACACCATAGCCATCAAGGCCGGCATGAAGGGCGGAGTCAAGGCTCCCCTCTACATCAGGCTCGCTTCGACGCTGGGCAGCAATATCACCCCTGTCTATAGCGAAGTGATTTCCACCAATGTAACCCCTTATTCAGTGGACCTCAGCGTAGGCCATGTGCTGGACAAGGACGGAAACGACACAGGCAAGACCCTGAAGAAGACCGCCGACGGCATTTACGAGGGCTTCCTCGGCGTTGCTGGCTGGTACAACTGGTTCCTGCTCGAAGGCGACGGCACCAAGTGGGGCAACCTCGGACAGGACGGCAAGCAGTTCTATATCTCTTCCGCCGAAAGCCAGTGGAACATGTGGTTCCCCGAACCTGCAGGCTGCTACTATGTCACGGTAGATACAGGCAAGGGCGAGTGGACGGCTCTCAACATCCCGGCCCTCAAGATTGCAGGTGACATCGCAGGCGAAATGACCTACAACCGCAGCACGAACTCCTGGAGCATAGCCACCGACAAGACAGGAACGGTCAAGGTGACCATCAGCGGCAGCGGCAACCGTTACAACACCACCACGGGCGATTCCTCCTTCGATTCCGAAGATATAGGCTTCGGCGGCAGCGCCTCTGAAGTCACCTTCGGCAAAGAAGCCGGCGAGATAACAGTTGATCTGGGCAGCGGCTCCGGAGCTCTCAACCTCAACCTCGGCAGCATGACCATAGGTTCAGGAAGCGACAAGCCCACAACACCTGAAGTACCTGTGTACCTGTACGCCGTCGGCGTAAACGACGGCTGGACAAATGCCGACTGGGACTTCGAGAACTACCTGATACTCAGCAACGAAAGCAAGAAGGAATATACCGGTGTCTGCAACATCAACTCCAAGTGGGGCTACCGCTTCTACACCGAGAAGGACAACTGGTCGGGATTCTACGGCTGGACCGAGGGCGACTGGGCTTCCGGCAAGCTGGAGGCCGACAAGGACAGCAACGTGCCCGCTCCCGAGGTGGGTCTGTACCTGATGCAGGTATCCCTTGACGCTCTTACCTATTCCAACTCCACCTTCGAGTCCGTGCAGATAGCCGGCGTGGGCAAGGACGACGGAGAGAGCTGGGAACTTGTCGATATGGCAAGCACCGATGTGGCAGGTGTTTACGAGACTGCGATAGATGTCGCCGGCAAGACTGCCTGGGGATTCAAGATTTATCTCGACGAGGACTGGGACAAGTCCTTCGGATGCAGCACCGACATGCTGGTCTGGGGCGAGGACGGAATTCCTCTTGGCGATGAGTATATAGGAACACGCTGCCAGTTTACCGTTGACCTGTGCAAGGGAACCTGTGAAATTAAAAAGTTGTAGAATGATGAAACACAGACTTATATATCCGATTGCGGCTATGCTGGCCGCCGCCTGCACCTGCTGCACCCCTGCACAGGAGTACAACGCCCCAGAGAAAAAGGCTGAGACACAGCAGGTTGCATTTGCAAAGGGAGCAGATGTCAGTTGGCTTACCCAGATGGAAATGGAAGGCCATTCCTTCAAGAACAAGGCCGGCGAGACCACCGAGTGCATGACCCTGCTTCGCGACGACTGCGGAGTCAACGCCATACGACTTCGCGTGTGGGTGAACCCCGTGGAGGGATGGAACAGCAAGGACGACGTGGTGGCCAAGGCCCGCAGGGCGGACGCTCTGGGACTCGCCGTCATGATAGACTTCCATTTCAGCGACACATGGGCCGACCCGGGCAACCAGAATGTTCCCGCGGCATGGGCCTCCCATAATATAGACGCACTGGAAAAGGATGTAAAAGCGCATGTTACGGATGTGCTCTCTGCGCTCAAGGATTACGGCGTGACTCCCCAGTGGGTACAGATAGGCAACGAGACCAGGGGCGGCATGATGTATCCCCTTGGCCAATACGGCAACGGCAGCAATTTCGCCCGCCTGGTCAATTCAGGATATGATGCCGTGAAGGCCGTCTGCCCCGAGGCCCAGGTCATCATACATCTTGACAGCGGCGACCGTATGGACCTGTATGACAGGATATTCGGCTACCTGGCTTCCAACGAAGGCAAGTACGACATGATAGGCATGTCCTTCTATCCCGATGCCGACAAGTGGGAGGCCTCGACCACGACGCTCGTGGACAATATCAAGGCTGTCAACAGCAAGTACGGCAAGCCCGTGATGATTTGCGAAATCGGCATGGAGTGGAGCGAAGGAGCCAAGTGCAAAGCCATGATAGGCAAGATTATAAGCGAGTTCGGCACCGGCGCTTCCATTCTCAAGGGCATATTCTACTGGGAGCCCCAAGCCCCGGCCGGATACAACGGCGGTTACAGCAAGGGCTGCTTCTCAGGAGGCGCTCCTACCGAGGCTCTTGACGCATTCCTGCAATGAGACGCATTCTTCTGGCCTTCCTGTGCATCGCCGCCCTTTCCTGCACCCGGGAGTGGACGGGACGCACGGGAAGGGTGTTTTGGGGCGAGGGCTGGAGCTTCTCGCTCGACGGTTCCTCCCCCAGGGTCGTGAACATTCCGCACGACTGGGGCGTGGAAGGAGAGTTTGCCCAGGAGTATCCCGGCGAGACAGGCAAACTGCGCTGGTGGGGAGATGCCTGGTATCGCAAGAGCCTGTCAGTGAGCAGTTCAGACCTTGAAGGCAGGGTAATGCTGGAAATCGACGGGGCCATGTCCAATTCCACCGTGTTCGTGAACGGGACCGAGGCCGGAGGCAGGCCCTACGGCTATTCTTCCTGGCAAGTGGACATGACGCCGTATCTCAAGGCCGGCGGCAACGAGGTGGCTGTCCATGTGGAGAACCTGCCCGAGTCTTCACGCTGGTATCCCGGAGGCGGCATATACCGCAATATATGGCTTCGCAAGTCCCCGTCCGCCGCAGTGGCACAGTGGGGCGTATCAATAACCACCCCGAAAGTGGAGCCAGACAAGGCGACAGTCCTTGTGTCCATAAGCACCGAAGGGGCTTCCGACGGGACTCCTGTCAAGGTGTCCATACTCAGTGACGGGCAGCCCGTGGGCAGTGGCGAGGGAATGGTCAGCGAGGGCGTATGCACCATGGAAATATCTGTCCCAGAGCCGCTTATGTGGACTCCGGACAGTCCTTCCATGTATGTCGCCAGAACTATTCTCGGCACAGGTAAAGGCCGTGACGAGGTGCTTACGCCTTTCGGAGTGCGCACCGCCGAGTTCCGTCCCGAAGGCTTCTTCCTTAACGGCGAGAGGTGCTTTCTCAAGGGAGTCTGCGTACACCATGACGCAGGAGCCCTGGGAGCGGTATGGAACGAGGGAGCATGGGAGCGCAGGCTGCTGAAACTCAAGGACATGGGTTGCAATGCCATACGTATGAGCCACAATCCTCCCGCACCCGAACTTCTGGATATGTGCGACCGCATGGGATTCCTCGTTGTTGACGAACTCACCGACACCTGGACCTGGCCCAAGAAGGAGAACGGCTATGCCAAACTGTTCGAGCAGTGGGCCGAGAGGGACCTTGTCGATATGATTCGCCGCGACCGCAACCATCCCAGCGTAATTGCCTGGAGCATAGGCAACGAGTGCGGAGAGCAGGGCGACAGCGAGCGCTGGTGGGTCCCGCGCATGCTTACGGACATCTGCCACCGCGAGGATCCTACCCGTCCGACTACGGCGGGCAACGACAATCTCTGGGCCTCGACCACGCCATACGCCTCGACCATAGATGTCTATGGCTTCAATTACAAGCCCCATGCATACGAGGAGTTCCGCGATGCCCACCCCGGTCAGCCATTCTATGGCTCTGAAACGGCCTCCTGCGTATCTACAAGGGGATATTATATGCTGCCAGTGTCCGAGGCAAAGGGCGAAGGATGGCCCGAAGGAGCGCCTTATCAGGTGAGTTCCTACGACCTTTATGCACCTGCCTGGGCATCCAAGCCTGACTACGAGTGGGGCTTCGAGGACAGCGTGCCCGAGTGCGCCGGAGAGTTCGTCTGGACAGGATTCGATTACCTTGGAGAGCCTACGCCATACAACCTGGACCCTTCTGTTCTAACCAATTTCCACACAGAGGAGGAGAAGGCCGCCGCCATAGCGGAGTTTGCAAAATGGGGACAGAGGGTGAGCATGGAGCCTCTGCCTTCACGCAGTTCATATTTCGGAATAATGGACCTGGCCGGCTTCAAGAAGGACAGGTACTGGCTGTACCAGGCCCGCTGGAGGCCCGAACTGCCTATGGCTCACATACTTCCGCATTGGAACTGGAGCGAGGGAACAATCTTGCCCGTGATGGTGTATTCTTCCGGAAGGGTAGCCGAGGTGTTCCTCAACGGAGAGTCACTTGGAGTGCGTCAGCGTGAAGAAGGACAGTATCGTTTCCGCTGGGACGACGTGCAGTGGAAGAGCGGAGAGCTTAAAGTGCTGGCCTACAAGGATATGGAGGCTTACAAAAAGGGCGAGGTCATGGCCTCGGACAGCGTTCGGACTTCGGGCGAGGCTGTATCTGCCGTCACAGAACTCGACTACGAAGGACAGGGCATGATTTACTACAATGCCTGGCTTGTGGACAAAGACGGCTTCAGAGTGCCGACCGGCGACAATATGGTGCGGTTCGAGGTATCCGGTCCGGCTGAACTTTTAGCCACGGATGCAGGAGACCCTACCTCGCACGCTTCCTTCCGCAGCGACAGCATCAGATGCTTCTCAGGAGCCGCTTCCGCCATACTCAGGCGCAAGGGCAAAGGCCGCGTTGCAGTAAAGGCTGTCCTGCTCTGAGACTAAACAGCGCCTTCGGCAGAGGTGCCGGCAATGGATGCGCCGTCAGAGAGAAGGTCGTTAATCTCTTTATAATCAACATCTTGGACAGGTTTGTGGTCGCGGATTGATATCATAGCCGCAATGGCCGCAACCTCTCCGAGATTCATGAACACCGGCTCCATTCTTATGGAGCCGTATGCTATGTGGCTCGCCGACAGGCATACGGGCACCAGCAGGTTGTCGCACTCAGAGGCCCTGGGCACTATGGAGCGGTAGGATACGGGGTAAGGGCCGGGGATTCCGATTTCCACATTGCCCTCGTTCTTGACCATGCCGTTGACGACGACCCTCTGGCAGTTGTGCGAATCCATGGTGTAGGCCGCCTGCGCCACTCCGTCTTCGGCCACCCGGCGGCCTTCGCAATCGGCCTGGGTCGCCACATAGTCCGAGACCATTCGCCTGGCCTCTCGCACATACAGCTGCGGGGTCCAGTGCCCCGTGGACACGAATTCATCCTTAGGATAGCCCCAGCGGGCCATTTCGTCCCTAATTCCCTGGGGCACCCTCGGGTCCGAGGACATGAACCACAGCAGGCCCATGGTATAGTCCCGGTGCTCGTCCACTATCGTCTTTCTGACCGGATATGAGGCACTTACATAGTTGTAATTGCATCCTATCATGTCGGTGGAGAAGCCACCGTAGTTGTTGATGTCTGTCTTGCGGCGGGGCATCTTGCTCCAGATAAAATATCTCCCGCCTTCGCCCTGCAGGGCCAGCAGGCGTGCAAGGAGTTCGTATTTCAGGGAGTCGTAGCGCTCGGGACGGGTGATGGGAATCATGTTTTCGAGGCTGTCAGTCAGGCAGATACGCATGTTGTAGGCCTGAATGAGGTCGTCTCCGCTGCCTTCCTCTCCGGGAGGTACGGGGGATATGCCCCAGAGCAGGCCTGAGTCAGGATTGCCGGTCTCAACGTATGGGTCTATACCATCCGGAAACTGGTGATTTACAGATATATGGCAGCCGTTCCAGTTCTCGCCATAGACATCGCTGCCTTCTCTTCCCGTTGTGAAACTGACTCCGGAAGCCGCCATCAGGTCGCCTTCGTAACTGGCATCTATGAAGGCCTTTGCGCTGATACTGAGCGGCTCTCCCGCCGGCCTCCATTCCCTGTCCAAGGGGACGATTTCTATGTTCCCTATGAACGCTCCTCTCTTTTCTACCTTTTCGAGACCGTAGCCTTTCATGACCGTAATGCGCTCATTGTCAAGATATTTCGCAAAAACCTGAGAGGCTGCCGAGGGCTCGAAGACCCATTTTGCATCGCAGCCGTAATGCTTGCCCAGGTCGCGGTAGAACTGCCCGGCCAGGCCCCTGAGCCGCTGGGTGCGGCCTATGTCGGTGAGGCCAAGGCCGCCTGTGGTCATGCCCCCTATGTGCTGCGAGGGCTCCACTATCAGGACGTTCATTCCGAGCTGCGCCGCGCTCGCCGCGGCAATTACTCCGGCGGAGGTACCTCCGTATATGCAGATATCATAGTGGATTTCTTCCTTGGAACAGGACAGAGTTAAAAGGCTGGCAAGCAGCGCCGTAAAGAGGGTCTTTTTCATAAATGGCAAGGTTTTGTCTTTGCAAATATACAGAAAAACCTCAATCGTAGCGAGGCAGAACCGATTTTTGTGAGTATATTTGTGAGAATTATTTACGCCCAGATACGACAATTATGACAGCGCTCTCAAGATTATTCATTGCTACAATTATTCTTACAGCCCCCGTCGCTGTGTTCGGTCAGGCCCCTACCGACGAAGTTTCCTGCGTGAAGGGCAGGTGGACGGCCCGCCGCGGGGAGACTTTCGCCAATCTGGCCCTGTGTTACGGCGGAGATATGAAGAGGGACCCGGCGGTATGGACCAAGGAGAGGTTCGCTACCCACGTGTCATGGACAGACCCGGCTTCGGGGCGCGAGGAATGGCTGTTCGACGGTTTCCTGCCTTTGGACTACCAGTTCTGGGGGCCGGACGGGACGCATTATACCATGGCCAACGATTTTGACGACGGCATGGTTCAGAGCGCGGGCAAGGAGCAGTGGCAGGGCTTCATAGACTATTGGTTCGCTTCCCAGGAGAGCGGCCTGCATGCCCTGGACGATGCCATAGAAGATGCCGCGGGGCGCATCGGCCGTCCGCCCTACAAGCGCAAGATTCTGATGAACATGCCTGATGCCATACTGCATCAGTTCTATGCCGATACGCTTGGAAATTCCTCATACTGGGGCGATTACAAGGGCCAGAGGCTGGATTTCCATGACAATGTGCAGCGTTTCCTGGCGGAGAAATGGTACATAGACAAGGTCAGCCATACATTCAAGGAGGCGCATTTCAAGCATCTGGAGCTGGTCGGATTCTATATACACCACGAGGAGATTCCTACCCCTTGGAACGGCTGGTGCTGGGCCTGGAAGAAGACAGATATAC
The DNA here is from genome assembly GCA_017479265.1 of Bacteroidales bacterium. Classification (GTDB taxonomy): domain Bacteria; phylum Bacteroidota; class Bacteroidia; order Bacteroidales; family UBA932; genus Cryptobacteroides. Next base: position 24,402 of record JAFVCK010000041.1, read on the forward strand.
TGTATCCTCTGATTTCCAAGTATTTGCATGAGAACGGCTACTGCCTCGGATGGATTCCTTACCGCGAGGCGGCAGGCTACGACATGGTGGAGGAGCTTGGCATAGACTATTGCTGGATGCAGCCTAATTACTTCTGGCGTGGGAACGATTACCCCTGGGACGAGACTATCGGCATGATATACAGCGGCGGGGACAGGATTGAGTTCGAGTTCGACGACAATCTGCTGACCGAGACTCCGGACCATGACATATATCGCAAGAGATATCTGCAATATATCTATTACACAGTATCTTCCGGGCTTTATGAGAAGTCCGTGGCCTATTATCTCGGGCATGATACGGTGTATAAGTTCGCGGTTTCTTCGGACCCTCAGGAGAAGAGGCTTTGGACCAATTTCTGCCGTTTCCTGACGCGGCATCCGCTTCGGGAGAAAATCCGCAGATAGCCATTTTTGGGGATTGCATTATTCGGCTATATATCATATCTTTGCAGCCTTAAAAGTATAGTTATTATTGAAAATAACCTGCAAGTAAATGAATCTTAGCGGAATAGTAGTGGGAGCGGCGGTGTTCCTGATAATAGGTCTCTGCCACCCCCTTGTCATAAAGATGGAGTATTATTGGGGAAAGCGCAGCTGGTGGGTGCTGGCCCTTGCCGGTGTCGCCCTGTCGGCGTGGTCCCTTTTCGTCGAGGACAAACTGGTGGCGACAATCATCGGCGCGGCCGCCTTCTCCTGCTTCTGGGGCATACATGAGATTCTGTCCCAGGAAATGAGGGTGCTGCGCGGCTGGTTCCCGGAGAATCCCGCCCGCCACGACTACTATGAGCGCAGGCGCAAGGAGCTCGGCACGCTCGAAACCCATCCTTCCCACAAGAACCTCAAGGACAAACTCAAATAGCCGCTTGTATTTGATACCTTTGGTGACATAATGTTCAACCAAAGTATCAAGTATCATGTCACAAACATTTTCTCAGGTCGCAGCCCTCTGGAAGGAGGAAAAGCGGCAGTATGTCAAGAAGGCTACATACGCAGTCTATCTCCAGCTTCTGAACGGGCACATAATTCCCTGCCTGGGCGAATATAAATCAGTGCAAGAAGCTGATGTCCAGGACTTTGTCAACTCCATGCTTTCCCGGGGATATGCCACCAAGACCGTCAAGGACACCTTGCTAGTGTTCAAGATGGTGATACGCTTCGGAAGCAGAATCGGGGCCTGGCCAAACATAAATTGCAGCGTGCATTTCCCTACGGAAAAAGAGCACGGCCGCAGACCAGCCGTGCTGTCGATTGCAAATCAGCAGAAACTGCTTAAGTACCTGAAAGACAACTTTTCTTTTAAGAACCTCGGTATATTGATATGTCTCAGCACTGGCCTCCGGATTGGAGAGGTGTGCGGCCTTCAGTGGGAAGATATGGATACGGAAAACGGCGTGGTCCATGTTAACAAGACGGTACAGCGCATATACATAGCCGACGGTGAGTACAAGGAGTATTTTCTGTCTATAGGCTCACCTAAGACTCCGTCGGCCTTGAGGGATATCCCAATGACTACGGAACTTATGAACATAGCAAAGCCGCTGAAAAAGATTATAAATAACAGGTTCTATGTGGTCTCAAACGGCCCATCCCCTCTTGAGCCGCGCACACTCAGGCACTATTTCAACAAGCTGCTGGCGAAGCTGGACATACCTCCTATCCGCTTCCATTCCCTCCGCCACAGCTTTGCGACCCGGTGCATAGAGAGCAAATGCGACTACAAGACAGTGTCCGTCATTCTGGGGCACGCTTCGATTTCAACGACCATGGACCTGTACGTCCATCCCGGATTTGAAGAGAAAAAGCGCTGCATTGAGAAAATGGCAAGGAGTCTGAGGCGATGAATCACTTCGCGGATTTCGACACGAGCATCAGTCCGGCGAAGGTGAGGGCGGCGTTGAGAAGGAGGAGTTCGTAGCTGAAATGATATCCGCCAAACCATGCGGCGGAGTTGAGGTCGAGCACAAGGCAGACGAGCGGGGCGGCTATTGCGATGAACGGCACGGCGCGGCCGCGGACTGCACGGCGCGTAAGGATGCCGAAGGCGAACATACCAAGAATGGGCCCGTAGGTATAGCTGGCAAGGCGATACACGGCATCGATAGCGCTGGTGTTGTTGAGAGCGTTGAACACCACAATCGTGACGGCCATCAGGGCGGCCATTGCGAGGTGGACCCTCTTGCGCATAGTCGTTACAGAAGCCTCGCTGCGGCCCTTGACGGACAGGATATCCACCGTGAACGAGGTCGTCAGCGCGGTAAGCGCGGAGCCGCCGGCTCCGTAGGCGCAGGACACAAGCCCGAGGACGAAGAGTATGCCCACGACGGAAGGAAGGCTGCCGCCGGTAGCCACGGCCGGGAAGAGCTTGTCGCCGCTCTGGGGAATGCCGACGGCATCGGCATAAGCATACAGCATAGCCCCGAGGCAGAGGAAGAGGAATATCACGACCACCTGCAACAAACTGCTGACTATCAGGTTTTTCTGAGAATCGCGATGGTCGCGACAGCTAAGCGTGCGCTGCATCAGGTCCTGGTCCATTCCGGTAGTCGCCACTACGACGAACAGCCCTCCGAGGAACTGCTTCCAGAAATACTGCGGATGGGCTATGTCGTCAAAATAAAACACCCTCTGCCCCTCAATGGCGGACAGGCCTTCGCCAGACGAGGCGATGAACACCATGGTCAGCACCACCGTCAGCACCATTACGGCCGTCTTGAGCACATCGGTCCATATTATGGACTTCACTCCCCCGCGCCAGGTATAGGCCAGGACTATGGCCACGTTGATGAGGGCATTGAGCCAGAAAGGAAGGCCCAAGGGACCGAAAACCAGCATCTGCAGCACAAGGCAGACAAGATAGAGCCTCACCGAAGAGCCCAGCAGCTTGGAAATAAAGAAGAACCATGCTCCCGTGCGGTACGGGGTCATGCCGAGCCGCTGCTCCAAGTACTGATATATGGACACGACCTGCAGCCTGTAATATAGAGGTGTAAGCACGAAGGCTATCACGAGATATCCGGCTATGAACCCGAGGCACATCTGCAAGTAGCCGAAGCCGCTCGAGCCCACCATGCCCGGTACGGAAACGAAGGTCACCCCCGACATGCAGGAGCCTATCATGGCTATGGCGACCACCCACCATTTCTCGCTGCGGTCCCCCCTGAAGAACGTCATGTTACCGGCTCCGCGAGAGGAAATGCGGGACACCGTAAACATCAGGACGAAGTAGGCCGCTATCGTCAATATTACCGAAAACGCACTCATACAAAAGACAAAATTAGTCATTTTTGGGCGCATATTCAGCATTTTTTACTAACTTAGTGCCATTGAAACCATAAACCAAAGGTACAAATTATGAAAAAGTACATTGCTGAGTGTATAGGAACAATGGTTCTCACACTCCTTGGCTGCGGTACAGCAGTATTCCTCGGTTGCGGTGACACCGCAGGCGTAGTGGGCACAGCCCTCGCATTCGGCCTCTCCGTAGTTGCCATGGCATACGCCATCGGCGGCATCTCCGGTTGCCACATCAATCCCGCCATCACCCTCGGCGTAGCTCTCTCCGGCCGTATGAGCTGGAAGGATGCCTGCGGATATTGGGTAGGCCAGATTGTAGGCGGTATACTCGGTGCAGCCATACTCTTCCTCATCGTCAAGGTGACCGGAGCTCCCGGCGCAATGGGTAACCCTGCAGGCCTCGGCACCAACGCCGTCGCCAATGCCGGAGGCGTAGGCGGTGCATTCCTCGTAGAGTGCGTTGCCACCTTCATCTTCGTGCTCGTAGTTCTCGGTACCACCACTCCCAAGATTGGTGCAGGCAACCACGCAGGCATAGCCATCGGTCTCACCCTGGTGCTCGTTCACCTGGTGTGCATCAACCTGACCGGTACTTCCGTGAACCCCGCCCGTTCCATAGGCCCCGCTCTCTTCGTAGGCGGACAGGCCCTCAAGGACCTCTGGGTGTTCATCGTAGCCCCTCTCGTTGGCGGTGCATTGAGCGCATGCGTATGGGGTGCAATCGCTCCCAAGGAGTAAACAACTCAACTAAAAAAAGGACCGGCCCATCACTGAGCCGGTCTTTTTTTTGTACCAAAATCTTCTGTCAGAAGTTAAGCGACAGGCCAACGCCGTGAGGCTGGAGGCCGAATTGCATCCTCGGAGCGGACTTCTGGTTGAAATCTTCCGCTATCCAGCGCATGCGGCCGGAACCTATGGCAGCGAAAGGAATGCCCACCTCCAGGGCAATGCCTCCGGCAACCACTCCGATGGTACCAAGGGCGAACAACACCGTACCGGCAGTGACACCGGCGGAATTGACGCTGGCGGAAACATGATTCACTCCCTGCACGTCCGTATATGTATTAATGTTGCGGGAAGTACCAAGGTAAATGGACCCCGTGACAATCATGACAAGGCCTGCTCCGGTCACGGGCGCACCGACCTTGATGAGGGTCATGCCTATCCTGCGCTGCTTGCTGGCACCGACATAGGTCTCATTGTAAATCTCTGATCCGATGACCTGCGAAACCTCGTAGGGAGACAGCTTGACGCCGTTGAGATAAAGCTCGCCATGGCTGTATTCCATTCGGTCGCCATAGGCAGGGTCCACCTGGGCGAAGACACCCGCGCAGGATGCCGCCGCCAAGATGATAATAGTCAGTAATCGTTTCATATTCAAGTGTTTATCTATACTGTGCAAACTCCACGTCCTTCTCTGCACGCTCAGCGAGGGCTTTCACCTTGCCGGCCTTGTCAAGGCAGTCTGCCACGGCCTCTGCATCGCCCTGGCGGGCGGCTATGATGGCACGAAGGTAGTTGGACCTGGGGCACTGGCAGGTGAGGGCCTTGGAAGCGGCCTGGGGATTGTCCACCAGAATCTGGGCGAGGGCTGCGTTGAATCCGGTCTCGTTCTTGAGGGCGGCTGCGGCCTTGTCATATTCGCCGCGAAGGATATCGACTACGGCCTGGTTGCGGGCGGAAGCCTCGGTGCCGGCCTTCTTGAAATGCTTGGCTGCTGCATCCAGCTCGTTGTTGCGCAGGGCCACTACGCCAAGGGCGTTTTCAATGTCGGCATCCTTCTCCTTGACAGAAGCGAAAGCCTTGCCTGCATCTGCAATCTTGCCGCTCTTGAGAAGGGCCACGCCGAGGTTGAAACGGGCGCGGTCGCTGTCATACTTGTCGGCGGCCTTGCGGTAGAGGTCTATCTTCTTGGAATTGTCCTTCACCAGGGAAGCGGCACGCAGAAGGGCCTCCTCGTCCAGCACGTCGGTATTGTCCTCGACAAGGGCGAGCAGTTCCTCGGAAGAATAGTTCTGATATTCGACATTGGCGATGAACCTTGCACGGCGGAGTTCGGGAAGAACGGAACTCTTCAGGGAGGTATAGACCTCGGAAATGTTCTTGATTTCGCTCTCGCGCACGGCAGGGTCGCTGTACATGTTCAAAACCCTGAGAATCAGGTCCTTGTCCTCAATGTCAGACTTGGCTACGAGCTCCTGGAAGCCCTCCCAGTCCTGACCTACGCTCTTGACGGTGGTCTCGCCGGTATCCTTGCCCTTGGTCACCTTGTCGAAGGCCTGGCCGGCGGACTTGGAACGCTTGTCGGAGAGCTTGGTGTTGAGGTCCTTGCCGCCGTCGGGGGAAGCATAAGCCACCACCTCGGTGCCGGTGAGAGTCTTGCGGCTGTTGGACTTGATCTCGTCCAGAGCGGCCTGGAAATCCTTGACTGACTTGGAGTTAATCTCCTTGCCGGAGACATCGGAGGAATTGATTCCGTAGAGAATCTGGCCCTCTTCGGTCTGGACCAGTATTTCCTGATAATTGTCTGCCTTGTAAGGGATATTGCCCTCAGCCTCTACCAGCATGTAGGTGGTGTTGCAACCGTCGGCGACCTTCTTGATGGGCAGGTCCCAGCTCTTGTTCTTATATTTGACCTTACCACGGAGCACCAGGCGGGCGCTCTCCATACCCTCGACATAGTCGAAATGCACCCTTTCACGGACTGTCTGGCCCTTGGAAGAAACGGCCTTGTAGTTGTCCTTCACCTTCTCGCCCTGATACATGAAAGGCTCCATTTCGGCCTCGCCGCCTTCGTAAAGCAGCACGGGAATGACCTCGAGAATGGCGTTGGGATGGAAATATCCGTCGGGATAAGTAACTGATACAGTGGCATCTATCTCACCTGCAACTACTTCCAGCACCGCAGGATTGCATTGCACTTTGACATTCTCGGCGAGCTCCGCCATCTTGGCCGCTGAAGAGCAGGCTACGGCTGCCGCGGCGCAAAGTCCGGCAGCGGCAATCTTGAAAATATTCTTCATATATCGCATCAATTGTGTTTTCATTTGCACAAATATAATAAGAATATGGCATTTTTTGACATCGTGCCGGATTTTTTGCTAAATTTGCATACTTATGGACTCAAACGAATTACAAAAACTTAAGAATAAGTTCGACATAATAGGAAACGACCCCGGGCTGAACAGGGCGCTGGAAATGGCCGTGGCCGTCGCCCCGACCGACCTTACGGTGCTCGTTACCGGAGAGAGCGGAGTAGGCAAGGAGAACATACCCAAAATCATACACCAGTACAGCCGCAGGCGCAACGGGAAGTATTTCGCGGTCAACTGCGGAGCCATTCCCGAAGGCACCATAGAGTCGGAGCTTTTCGGCCATGAGAAGGGCTCCTTCACAGGGGCCATAGAGGCCAGGAAAGGATATTTCGAAGAGGCCGACGGCGGCACGTTGTTCCTGGACGAGGTCGGCGAACTGCCCCTCCCCTACCAGGCCAAGCTGCTGAGAGTGCTCCAGGACGGGGAATACACCCGCGTGGGCTCCTCCAAGGTCAGCAAGACGGATGTCAGGGTGATAGCGGCGACGAACGTGGACCTGCGCTATGCAGTGTCCCAGGGCAAGTTCCGCGCAGACCTCTACTACAGGCTCAACGCCATACAGATTTCCATGCCTTCGCTGCGCGAGAGAAAGGAGGATATCTACCTGCTGTTCAGGAAGTTCACTTCGGACTTCTCGGAGAAATACGGCATGCGCAAGATAAACCTGACGCACGACGGGATAGAACTTCTGAGACGCTACCGCTGGCCCGGCAACATACGCCAGCTCAAGAATATAGCCGAGACGGTGGAAGCGCTTGAGTCAGAGAAGCTTATAGCGGGAGCGGAGAGGTTCGAGGTCAATGCCGCGACGCTGTCGCAGTACATTCCCAAGGACGACCCCAACGCCCTGCCGGTCAAGGTGGGCGAAAGTGGGCGCGGAGGCCTTTCAGACGAAGAGAAGCAGGAGATATTCTCGGCCATATACAACCTCAGCGCGAAGGTAAGCGAGCTGGAGAAAATGGTCCGGGGCGGCAATTTCACTCCCATTCCGGAGAATGTGCAGCCGCCCGAACAGCAGTGGGTCAGCCGTCCTGCCGAATGGGACGACGTGGACATACAGGAAGACCTGGAGCCCGCCAAGCCGCAGGTACACAGCGACGCAGACAGTTCGCTTTCCATACGGGGGGCCAGCGAGGACCTCATCCGAAAGGCTCTCGAGAAGCATAACGGCAACCGCAAGAAGGCTGCCGAGGAGCTGGGCATTTCGGAGCGCACCCTCTACCGCAAGCTTCCGCCCGAATACAAAAACGCCAAGAGCAATGAATAGGATTTACGCAATGCTGACGGCATTGGCACTGCTGCTGCCGATAGGAGGATGCAATATCATAAGATATTCATTCTCAGGTACTTCCATAGACCCGTCAGTAAAGACCATCACTATCAATTACTTCGATTACACGGCTCTCCGCGTCAATCCGAGCCTGTCCAACGACCTGACCGAGGCCCTGCAGGACAAGTTCCGCAAGATGACGAGGCTGGAGCAGGTGGACGTGGACGGCGACCTGGAGATTACCGGGGCGGTGTCGGGATATGACGTGAAGGCCACGGCGGTCACAGCGAACGAAGTCGCGGCGCAGAACCGCCTTACCGTCACGGTGAAGATTTCCTACCAGAACAGAAAATTCCCCGAGGAGGACTTCGAGAAGTCCTTTTCGGCATACGCAGATTACGATTCCACCCAGTCCCTGGATGCCGTGGAAGGCACATTGTGCGAGGAAATAGTGGACAAGTTGGTGGAAGACATCCTGAATGCTACCGTAGCCAACTGGTAATATGTCGGACTATATCAACATAAAGAAACTCAACCCTGCCGAACTGGCCGGGGTAATAAACCTTTATCCCTGGTACGGGGCCGCCCGCAAGGAACTTTGCGTGCGCATGGCCCGGGAAGGCGGGGACCTCTGGGGTTCGGCCCAGTTCGAGGATGCGGCTTTCTACGTGGGTTCCAGGGGCATAATCTCCGACCTTCTGCGCGGAGGACGTTCCACAGACTGCAGCGACAAGGACGTAAGGGCCATACTGGAGTCCTACATGGCCCGCGACGAGGCCGCCCTGAAGCGCAATGTCAGGGCAGTGGGCGGGGATTTCTTCTCGCAGGACGAGTATGACGGCGTGAAGCAGGAGGAGGACAACGTGTTCAGCACCCTGGCCCGCAAGGCTTCCGAGGTCAAGGAGGATAACGGCGAATATGAACTCAGCGACGATTTCTGCACTGAGACCCTGGCCGAAATATACGCTGAACAAGGCTATTACGCACAGGCAAAACGCATTTATTCCAAACTTTCCTTGAATTTTCCAGAAAAAAGTGCTTACTTTGCATCCCTTATTGAAAAAGTAAATAAACAAACGATATGAACAGCACATTATTTTTGGTTCTGACCATCCTGATTGTTATTGCAAGCGTGCTTCTTACCATAGTCGTTCTGCTTCAGAGCGGCAAGGACGGCGGTCTCGCCAGCAACTTCGTGTCAGCCAACCAGACTCTGGGCGTAAGGCAGACAGCCGACCTTCTTGAGAAATGGTCCTGGGGCCTCGTGGCATTCATCCTGGTTCTTTCCATCGCAACATCTTTCACCCTCGGCACAGGCCGCAGCAGCATGGATATCACCGACAAAATCGACCAGAATACCACCGAGCAGGTAGAGTTCCCTTCAGTTCCCGTCCAGACCGAGGCACCCGCAGCAGGGGCCGAGTAATCTGACAAACTGTCACACCTTCGCGGTGTGGAATATATTTTGGACAGAAGCCGTTTGTTCTTCGGAGCAGACGGCAATTTCTGCATATATGCGCCGGAGAGCAAAAAGGAGATAAAGAAATGAACAACAACAAAACAGAATTTCTGTCACGCTTTGCGACCGACCTCAACGCTCTGGCCGCAGCAGGCAAGCTCGACCCTGTCATAGGCAGGGATGACGAGATTCGCAGGGTTCTGCAGATACTTAGCCGCAGGACCAAGAACAACCCTATTCTGGTGGGCGAACCGGGTGTCGGAAAGACGGCAATTTCGGAAGGCATAGCCAGCAAGATAGTTGACGGACAGGTCCCGGAGAACCTGAAGGACAGGAAGATATATTCCCTGGACATGGGTTCGCTGATTGCCGGCGCGAAGTACCAGGGCGAGTTCGAGGAGAGGCTCAAGGGGGTGGTCAAGGAAGTCGTGGACAGCGACGGCCGGATAATCCTTTTCATAGATGAGATACACACCCTCGTGGGCGCGGGAAAGACCTCCGGTGCCATGGACGCTTCCAACATCCTGAAGCCGGCCCTGGCGAGAGGCGAACTGCGCACCATAGGCTCCACGACCCTGGACGAGTACCAGAAGTATTTCGAGACGGACAAGGCCCTGGAGCGCCGGTTCCAGATGGTGATGGTGGACGAGCCTTCGCCCTCGGAGTCCATATCCATATTGAGGGGACTGAAGGAGAAGTACGAGAACCACCACAGGGTGCGCATAGAGGACGATGCCCTGATTGCCGCCGTGAACCTTTCTCACCGTTACATAACCAACCGTTTCCTGCCGGACAAGGCCATAGACCTCGTGGACGAGGCTGCATCCAAACTCCGTCTGGAGATGAATTCCGTGCCGGAGCCCATCGACGACCTCAACAGCAGGATACGCCAGCTGGAAATCGAAAAGGAGGCCATAAAGCGCGAGGGCGTGTCCCTGAAACTGGAGAATATCGAGAAGCAGCTGGCCGAACTGAGCAAGGAAAGGGACGGGCTGATGGCCCGCTGGAGCCAGGAGAAGGACATATTGTCATCGCTGCAGAGCGCAAGGCAGCAGCTGGAGGACTATAAGCTGCAGGCCCAGGCGGCGGAGCGTTCAGGCGATTACGGCCGCGTGGCGGAGCTCCGTTACGGCCGTATGGCCGAGGCGAAGAAGACCATAGAGGAGCTGACGGCAAAGCAGGAGAGCATCACTGAACCACTTGTCACAGAAGCGGTTACGCCAGAGGACATAGCTGAGGTAGTGGCCAAGTGGACAGGCATACCCGTGAAGCGTATGCTGGAGAGCGAGAAGGAAAAACTGCTGCGCATGGAAGAGGAGCTGCACAAGAGGGTGGTCGGCCAGGATGCCGCTATCCAGGCGGTTTCAGATGCCGTGCGCCGCAACAGGGCAGGGCTTTCCAACGAGAAAAGGCCCATAGGTTCCTTCCTTTTCATGGGTACGACTGGAGTGGGCAAGACAGAGCTCGCAAAGGCACTGGCCGAGTTCCTGTTCAACGACGAGAACATGATTACCCGTATCGACATGAGCGAGTACCAGGAGAGGCATACGGTGAGCCGTCTTATCGGTGCGCCTCCGGGATATGTGGGATATGACGAGGGCGGACAGCTGACCGAGGCTGTGAGGCGCAAGCCTTATTCCGTGGTGCTGCTGGACGAAATCGAGAAGGCCCATCCTGATGTGTTCAACATTCTGCTGCAGGTGCTTGACGACGGCCGCCTGACCGACAACAAGGGTCGCACGGTGGATTTCAAGAACACCATACTTATTATGACTTCCAATGTCGGTTCGGATATAATCCAGAGTTATATGGACAGGCTTCCTTCGCTGGGCAAGAGCGACCCTACAGCCGAAATGGCGGCTATTGCCTCGCGCAGGCAGATGCTGGACGAGTGCCGCGACAAGGTGCTGGAGGTGCTGAAAATGACCGTAAGGCCGGAGTTCCTCAACCGTATAGACGAAATCATAATGTTCGACCCTCTGAGCGAGAATGACATACGCGAAATACTTCATATCCAGATGGATGAGCTTTCGCGAAGGCTGGAGGCGGACGGGGTGGAGATACGCTTCACCAAGGCTTTCGAGGACTATATGACAGTGAAGGGATATGACCCCGCTTATGGCGCTAGGCCGGTCAAGAGGCTGATGCAGCGCGAGCTTGTGAACCAGCTGGCTACGGCCATTCTGAACGGCACGGTCCACAAGGATTCGGTAATCAGCGTGGATTCCGCCGGCGGCGAAGTAATAATACGAAACTGACGGGACTTTCATGCGTAAGGTCTTGACGCTCAGCATAATGCTTGTTCTGGCGGCAGGTTGCTCCTCTCCAAGGACGGGGGACCTGCTGTTCGTATATGACGACGCGGGGGAATTCTCCGAGGCGGTGAGGCAGTCCACAGACGGCGGATACTCGCACGTGGGGTTCTACGAGAAGGGACGCGGCGTGTGGGAGGCTTCGCCGGGAAAAGGAGTAGTCTGCACTCCCCTTTGTGAATTCTCGGCGGAGAACGAAGGCAGGGTGAAGGCCTACAGGCCCTCTGTCAGGATAGACCGCAAGAAACTTATTGACAGGGCCTTGCAGCTTTCAGGAAGGCCTTACGACCTGGCTTTCGAGCCGGGCGACAGCGCCCTTTATTGCAGTGAATTCGTGCAGGAGTGCTACGCCTCGGCGGGACTTGAGTTCGAGAGCATAGAAATGAACTTCTGCTCAGAGGACGGCGAGGTGCTGCCCTACTGGAGGGCCTGGTACGATTCGCTTGGACGCGCGGTTCCTCAGGGCAAGCCGGGCACCAATCCCAACGACCTGTCGCGCAGTCCACTTCTGCGTCCCGTTACATATCGTCCAAGGTAAAGACGCGTGAGTCAATGACATAGCCTTTTAGAGGGCCTTTCTTGAGTGTCGCAAGACGGTCGAGGAAGGCCTTTTTCTCGAAGTCGCCGGGAGTAAGGCATACATCTGCTACTAGGGCTTTGCCACGTCCGGGCTCAAGGGCCACGATGTCTATTTCATGCACCTTTTCCTTGGCGACAGGCTCGGCCGAAGGGCGGGAGTATTTGCTGAGATAATAGCTTCTGCGGCGGCTCAGACTCCGGCTCTGGCGGGCAGATGCGGTCCAGTCGCCTCCGACCTGTTCCACTCCCCTTGCTTCGGCGAATTTCTGCATGAAATAGCCCACGAGACTGTCTTTCATCACCGACGGCATGTCCGCTTCGGCACGGGAGCGTATCTTGTCCCAGTCTCCGAGTTCGGCTTCGGTGCGGCTGGATTCAATGTTGCGGAGCCAGAAGTCGAGGAAACGGTCCGTGATATAATACCTTACGACATTGCGCGAGGCCTTGCCGGAGAGAAGGGGCCTTGCCTTTGTAACCAACTGGTATTCAGCTTCAAGCTTTGCAAGATGGCCTCCTATTATCATGCCGCCCAGCTGGTCTTCGAGTTCAGACTGGGAGCGCACTCCCCGGGATATGAGCTGCAATATGGAGAGGTAGGTTTCGGCGTTCTTGCCGAGCACTTCGCCAAGCAGCCTCGAGGCCTGGATGCCAAGGGGCGAATCGGGCGAGAGGAAGAGCGTAAGGAGCTCAGCAGCAGAGCCGTCCGTGCGTTCAAGGGCGGCACAGACAAGGGCCGGCATGCCGCCTGTACACATATACAAGGTCAGAAGGTCGGTGTTGGTGAGGCTGCCCCCCTTGGAGGCCATAAGGGACTTGATCTGTGAGGTTGTGAAATAGGAGAGACTAATCGAGGTGTCGGGAAGGTCGCGAAGGGGCGAGTCTTCGCTTCTGAACAGAGCGGTGTCAACTAAAGGATTTGAGGTAACGAGGATAAGGTTTATGTGAGTGCCGCTCCTGTTGGCATCCCATAGTTCGCGAAGGAAGAGGGGGAAATCAGGGTTGGCGGAGGCGTAGGTGTCGAATTTGTCCATGGCTACTGTGAAGCAGCGTTTGTGGGCGCTGTCGAAGAGGAATTCCATCAGCAGTTTCAGGGTCAGGACCTTGGAGGGGACATAGAGTCCGAGTTTCTCCCTAACCTGGCGGATGAAATCCAGCAGAAGGACTGATTCGGTCTTGCCGGAGAGGCGGAAGTACAGCAGAGGTTCGCCCTTGAAGGCTTCGGCCAGCAGGGCGCTCTTTCCGCTGCCAAATCTACCGGAGAGTACGGTCATCCTGCTTCTTTGCTCCCGTGAGAGCCATAATTGCCTTCTGAGCATCTTCAGTTCGGTATCTCGGTAGTATAATTTCATACTTGTTAATTTAACCAATATTTTATAACCTATTTGCAAATATAGTTAAATAACTGAATATTAGCAAGTTTTTTGAATTGTTATTTTTACTAAACTATTATATTGTGCTCATTTTGAAAATTACCTACCAATGAAAAGAATTAGCAATAGTTCTTCGCGGCCCTTCGACAGGCTCAGGGACCTGTGCATTTGCTTGAAATGACAGGTGAATTGCGCAATTTGCGTATAATTTGGCGGTTTTATTGACTATATTTGCGATATTTGAGGATTGAAATGAAAATGAAAAAGAACAATTCCATATTGCTGCCGATGGTGGTGCTTGGGACCCTGTTTTTCATCTTCGGACTAGTCTCCTGGGTGAACTCCATACTTATTCCCTACTTCAAGGCCGCCTTCACGCTCAACCATACGCAGTCATATCTGGTAGCATTCGCATTCTACATCGCCTACCTGGTGATGTCCATCCCCAACTCCAAACTGCTGACCATTATCGGTCACCAGAAGGGCATGGTCGCCGGACTGTGGATGATGGCCATAGGCACATTCCTTTTCGTCCCCGCCGCCAAGACGGAGTCCTATCCACTGTTCCTGACCGGACTCTTCGTCATAGGCACGGGCCTGTCCATGCTCCAGACGGTTGCGAACCCCTATGTCACCGTGATAGGCCCCATCGAGACAGCCGCCAGACGCATCAGCATCGTAGGTCTTTGCAACAAGATAGCCGGCATCCTGGCCCCGCTCGTGTTCGCTGCCGTGATACTGAAAGGCGGCTCTTCGGAAGCGGACCTCAGCGCCGTGGTAATGCCCTACAGCGTGCTCTCCGGCTTTCTTTTCCTCTTCGGCTGCGGCGTGCTGCTGATGAAACTGCCGGAAATCAGCAACGGTGCCGAAAAAGAAGGCGCGAAAGGCCGCCCGCTATGGTCCTATCCCTATTTTGTGCTGGGAGTCATAGCCCTTTTCGCCCATGTAGCAGAACAGATTGTATCCATAGACACTGTAATTTCATACGCCCAAAGCATGGGCCTGACGCTGCAGGAGGCCAAAATCTTCCCCAGCATCACCCTGGGATGCTCGCTGATAGGATATTTCGCCGGAATCATCGCCATACCCCGCTTCGCCTCGCAAAAGCAGATGCTGAGGATAGCCGTGGTGACAGGCCTGGTGCTGTCCACGCTGGTGCTGATTATACCGGGGACATTCACGGTCTATGGCCACGCCGTAAGCCTTTCGCTACTGTGCATAAACGGACTTGGCTTCTGCAACGCATTGATTTACGCAGGAATATGGCCGCTGGCCATACACGACCTCGGGAAGAAGACGGACCTGGCCTCGGCCTGCATGGTGATGGCCCTCTGCGGCAACGGACTGATGCCGCTGCTGTACGGGGTCCTGGCCGACAACTGGGGACTGCGCCCGGGCTACATAGTGCTGCTGCCCTGCTTCATTTACCTGATTTATTACGCATACAGAGGATATAAGATAGAAAAATGGGGAAGAAACTGATTTACAATGCCCGTATAGTACTGAGGGACAGATTGTTGAATGACGGAGCGGTGCTGCTTGAAGATGGCCGGATCAAGGCAGTGATGCCATCTTTCAGCGACATTCCCGAGGCGGAAAAGACAGATGCGCAAGGCAACTACCTCTCGCCCGGATTCATAGACATACACCTGCACGGGGGCGGAGGCTCAGAGTTCATGGACTGCACGGGGGAGGACTGCCGCAGGGTAGCCAGGGCACACATGGAGCACGGAACCACCACCATGTACCCCACCACCCTGGCCTGCACCAACGATGAACTGTACAGGTTCTTCGACATTTACGATGCGCTGAAGAATGATACCGGAGGGGCCCGTTTTGGCGGCCTGCACCTCGAAGGGCCGTATTTTGCATACAATTTTCGTGGGGCGCAGGACCCGAAATATCTCCGCAACCCTTCCCCCGAAGAATATATGGACATACTCGAAAGAGCCTCTGACATAGTGCGTTGGGACATGGCGCCGGAACTTCCGGGCGCTCTGGAATTCGCTGACGAACTCTGCCGGCGCGGCATTCTGCCGTCCATAGCCCACACCGAGGCCATATATTCCGACGTAGTCAAGGCATTTTCCCACGGATTCACCCACCTGACGCACTTCTACTCCTGCATGAACGGCATTACGAGGATGAACGGATTCCGCCGCGGAGGCTGCGTGGAGGCCGGATATCTGATGGACGGACTGACCCTGGAACTCATAACGGACGGCTGCCACGTGCCCGTGGAACTGCTGCAACTGACGGTGAAGATAAAAGGCCCCGAGAGGGTGGCCCTGATTACCGATTCCATGAGGGCGGCAGGACAGCAGGTGAGCGAAAGCACTATCGGAAGCCGCACCAACGGACAGCATGTGCTGATAGAGGACGGAGTGGCGAAACTACCTGACCGACAGGCGTTTGCAGGAAGCATCGCAACGACGGACCGACTGCTGAGGGTGATGTGGAAGAGTGCCGGAGTGCCCCTCTGGGACACGGTAAGGATGATGACGGAGACCCCTGCCAGGATAATGGGCGCTCACGACCGCGGAGTAATGGCTCCGGGCTACGACGGCGACCTGGTGATGTTTGACGAAAATGCCTCCATAAAGGGCGTTTGGATAAAAGGAGAAAGGACAATATGAAAGCGGACCAGCTGAATATCAAGGTTTTCCCTACGCGAAGCGAAATGGGGAAGGCCGCCGCAAAGGATGCCGCCGAAGGCCTTGGGAAACTCCTCTCGCAAAGGGAGGAGATATATGTCATGTTCGCCGCGGCACCATCCCAGAACGATTTCCTGGAGGCCCTGACGGAGCAGGACGTGCCGTGGAACAGGGTGAACGCCCTGCACATGGACGAATACGTGGGGCTTCCTTCCGACGCTCCACAGGCTTTCGGGACCTGGCTGAAAGAGCGTATATTCTCGAGGCTGCCGTTCAAATCCGTGCATTACATTTCGGATTACGGTGTCCGGGGATATGCCGACCTGCTGGCAGAATGCCCGCCGGACGCGGTGTTCTGCGGAATAGGCGAGAACGGCCATATAGCATTCAACGACCCGCACGTGGCGCTTTTCGATGACCCGGAGATAGTAAAAGTCGTGGACCTGGACCTTGTCTGCCGCACCCAGCAGGTGCATGACGGGTGCTTTCCAGACCTTGAGAGCGTGCCACTCCAGGCAGCCACGGTCACTATTCCCGTCATGATGGAGGCCCCTCTGATAATCTGCGTGGTGCCCTGCATTTCAAAGGCCGCTGCGGTCAAGGCTGCCGTGAATGGACCCGTCACTACGGCCTGCCCCGCTTCCATACTCAGGCTTCATCCTAATGCCACCCTTTATTGTGACAAAGACAGCGCTTCACTTCTATGAGTAAAACAGTTTTAATGCGTGAATCCTGGCGCTGGTACGGGCCTTCGGACCCTGTCAGCCTGGATTTCATAAGGCAGACGGGCGTGACGGACATAGTGCATGCCCTGCACCACATCCCCAACGGCGAGGTATGGCCGGTGGAAGCAATCAAGGCCAGGCAGGAGATGATTGCCGCAGGGGGCCTTGTCTGGAGCGTTGTGGAAAGTGTCCCCGTCCATGAGCACATAAAGACGCAAACAGGTGATTTCCAAAGATATATAGACAATTACAAGCAGACCCTGCGCAACCTTGCCGCCTGCGGAATATACTGCGTTACATACAACTTCATGCCGGTGCTGGACTGGACCCGTACGGACCTTGACTACCAGCTTCCTGACGGGTCGCGCTGCCTGAGGTTCGAGCGGTCGGCCCTGCTGGCTTTCGACCTTTTCATCCTCGGACGCAAGGGGGCTTTCAGCGAGTTCTCCAAGGAAGACATAGACAAGGCGAGGAAGTATTACGAGGCGATGTCACCTGCTGATATACAGAGGCTTACGCGCACTATGATAGCAGGTCTCCCGGGCAGCGAGGAGAGCTTCACCCTGGAGCAGTTCAGGGCGGAACTGGAGCGCTACAAGGATATTGATTCGAAGAAGCTGAGGGACAATCTGATATATTTCCTTCGCGAGATATGCCCGGTGGCGGATGAAGCGGGAGTGCGTATGGTCATCCACCCGGACGACCCGCCCTTCCCTATTCTGGGGCTGCCCAGGATACTTTCTACGGCAGAGGATTTCCGCCTTCTGGTGGAGGCCGTGCCAAATCCCTCCAACGGCCTGTGCCTGTGTACCGGCTCTTTCGGCATAAGGGCCGACAACGACCTGCCTGCGATGCTGAGGGAATTCGGGGACAGGACAGATTTCGTACATTTCCGTTCGACAAGGCGGGATTCGGAGGGCAACTACTTCGAGGACAATCACTTGGAGGGAGATGTCCCCATGTACGAAATGATGAAGACGCTGCTGGAGGTGATGCAGAAGCGGCAGTTCAGGATATTCTGCAGGCCTGACCACGGACACCGTATGTGCGACGACCTGGGCCACCGTTCAAATCCGGGATATTCCCTTTACGGCCGCATGCGCGGAATAGCCGAACTCCGCGGTCTCCAGGCTGGCATAGTCGGATCTTTATTTGCATGATAACAGCTATGGACAATTACTTTGACATAAAAGACAGGGTGGTGGTGCTGACGGGGGCCTGCGGGGTGCTCGGCGGGACCATCTCCCGCTATTTCGCAGGTCAGGGCGCGAAGGTTGTACTGCTTGACCTCGACAGGACAAGGGACGCGGGAGAGGATGCCGTAGCGCAGATCAAGGCTTCCGGCGGCGAGGCTATGTTCCTGCCCACCAACGTGTTGGACGAGGAAGTGCTTCGCTCCAATCTCTCCGACATACTCTCCGCTTACGGCGGAATCGACGTGCTGCTCAATGCCGCAGGAGGCAACATGAGCCCTGCCAACGTATCCCCGGAGCAGAGCATATTCGACCTGGACATTGAAGCTACACGTAAAGTGTTTGAACTCAATATATTCGGGGCCATTCTGCCGACACGGGTGTTCCTTCGTCCCATGGTGGAGAAGGGGCGCGGTTCCATAGTGAATTTCTGCTCGATGTCTTCGTTTAGGCCGCTGACCCGCGTGGCCGGATACGGAATGGCCAAGTCCGCACTGGCAAGCTGGACGCAGTGGCTCTCCGGGGAACTGGCTACAAAGTTCGGCGACGGGCTGAGGGTCAATGCAATAGCACCGGGATTCCTGCTTACCAACCAGAACCGCAGCCTGCTTACCAACCCTGACGGCTCCCTGACGGACCGCTCGCACAAGATACTGTCCCACACGCCCGTAGGCCGTTTCCTCGAGCCCGACGAACTGCTCGGGGCCCTGCACTACCTCGCAAGCGACGCTTCGAAAGCGGTGACAGGCACCATAGTCCCCGTGGACGGAGGCTTCAACGCATTCAGCATCTAGACCATGGCAAGGATAGTTACTTTCGGCGAAATCATGATGCGGCTGACCCCTCCGGGCTGCCGGAGGATAGGGCAGGCGCAGAGTTTCGATATATGCTTCGGAGGCGGCGAGGCCAATGTGGCGGTTTCCCTCGCGAATTACGGAATGGACGCTGCTTTCGTGACGAGGCTGCCGCATAACGAACTGGCTGACAGTTGTTTGGCGCAGCTGCGAGGCTTCGGTGTGGACACAGGCCATATCCTCCGGGGAGGCTCGCGCATGGGCATTTATTTCCTGGAGAACGGTGCCGTGGCCAGAGGCTCCAAGGTGATTTACGACAGGGCAGGTTCGGCCATTGCCGAGATAGAGCCGGGAATGGTGGACTGGGAGAATGTGCTGAAAGGGGCCGGCTGGTTCCACTGGACAGGCATAACCCCGGCCATAAGCAAAGGAGCCGCAGAGGTATGTATAGAGGCCGTAGAAACCGCTTCGAGACTGGGTGTCAAGGTCTCCTGCGACCTCAACTACCGCAAGAAACTGTGGAAATGGGGCAAGAGCGCATCGGAGGTGATGCCGGGGCTGGTGCAGCACTGCGACCTCATACTCGGCAACGAGGAGGACGCATGGATGGAATTCGGAATAAGGCCGGAAGGCTTCGATGCCGACAATGCCGGCGGAGAAATAGACCAGCGGCGCTTCGAGAGCGTATGCAAAGCGCTTATGGACAGGTTCCCAAAGGCCCGGAAAGTGGCCATAACGGTGAGGGGCTCCATAAGCGCAAGCCACAACACCTGGGGCGGAGTGCTGTACGACGGAAAGGTCCTGCACCAGTCCAGGCGCTATGACATCACCCATATAGTGGACAGGGTCGGAGCCGGCGATTCCTTCATGGGAGGGCTGCTCTATGGCCTTGAAACATACGGGGATGACGACAGGGCTGTGGAATTCGCAGCCGCTGCTTCTGCCCTCAAGCATACCATTCCCGGAGACTTCAACAGGGTCGGCGTAGAGGAGGTGGAAGCGCTCGCGGAAGGCTCCGGAGCGGGCAGGGTGTCCAGATAAATGCAGCCTGTGGCGCATATATAATATTATCCCCGGATATTTCGTATCTTTGCACTGCGAATGAAGAAAATTGCCCGCATACTGCTGCCGTTATTGCTGATAATCCTGCCCTCCTGTTCGGTATGGAATTATCTCGTACCCAATTCCGTGAGGAAGCAGGGCCTTGAGGGCTTTACGCATGTGCCGAAAGGTACCCTTGTCCAGATGTCATATCCGGTGACGGATGGAAGGCCTGACAAGAGGCAGATGATGGTGTATCTCCCTGATGATTATGGCACAGGCGAAAAGAGATATCCCGTAGTGTATCTTCTGCACGGGGCACGCGGAAACCAGTATTCCTGGGTCATAAAAGGGCAGGTTACCAAAGTTGCTGACGAGGTGTACAGCCATTCAGGGCCGGTCAAGGCCATAATCGTAATGCCCAACGTCAACCAGTACAACAGCACGGGAGATGCCAGGATAGACAGGCCGAAGAACGCCTTGGAATCCGTGCTGGAGATAGACGGAAAGGTGGAAGCGGAGTTCCTGCACGACGTGGTGGCATTCGTCGATGACCATTTCAGGACCATACCGGACAAACAGCACAGGGCCATAGCGGGACTGTCCATAGGCGGAATGCAGTCCATGTATATTTCCGCCAACAATCCGGACGTCTTCGACTATGTTGGATTGTTCTCCCCGCTGTTCGGGGCGCATATAAGGCGGAGCGATTTTTCTCATTTCTACAAGGACATACAGAGAAAGGTGGACATGCAGTTTGAGAACCCTCCGGCGATGTATATGGTGACCGTCGGGACAACGGACATATTGCACCTCGCCACCAAGAGCATCTGCCACATGCTGGACCGCAAGAAATATCCCTATATCTACATGGAATCCCCCGGAGGGCACGATTGGGTCAACTGGAGGCGCAATCTGTACAACTTCCTATATGCCACCTTCCGGGAATAATATTATATTTGCAAATATAAATATTTGATAATGAAAAAATTGATAATTACCGTGCTATGCGCCGCCATGATGCTCCCTGTCTTTGCCGGGGACAAATTCCTCAGCGGCAAGATTCTCCGCATAGACACGGGAAGCATCGCCGAAAGAAGCGGCAATTCCATTAATTTCGGCCTGGGCGGACTCTCGCGCTCCAGCTCCATCTCGCTGCTGGATATAGAGAGAGCTATCAGCAAGGCCGCTCACGACAAGGACATAGCCATGATTTATGTCAATGTCGATAATGTCAGCGCCTCTCTCTCTGGACTGGAGGAGATAAGGGAATGCCTCAAGAAATTCAGCCGCGCCGGAAAGCCCGTTGTGGCCTACGTCACTTCGCCAGGCAATACTTCCTATTATCTGGCCAGCGCCGCGGACAGGATTTTCATGTATCCGCGCAGCAACGGGTCTCTCACCGGAGCCGTATCGGCGCAGATGTTCCTGAAGGACTTCCTGGACACCCTCGGACTTGACGTGCAGCTCATCCGCCACGGCAAGTTCAAGTCGGCAGGCGAGATGTATATCCGTAACGACATCAGCCCCGAGAACCGTCTCCAGTATGAGGAAATGCTCTCTTCCAGGTGGAACCACTGCGTCAGCGAAATGGCGGCCTCACGGGGCGTAAGCGCCGATTCGATCAATGTCTGGACCGACCGCCTGGCACTGTCCTCTCCCGCCTCATGGGTAGGCAAGGGCCTTGTGGACGGACTCAAGTTCAGGGACGAGATGGAGGACTACCTGTGCAGACTGTTCGGCACGACAGACAGGAGAAAGGTCAAATTCGTGAACATAGGCAAATACACCGAGAAACTCAAGAAAGGCCCTTCTGCCAAGAAGGTGGCCGTGATATATGCAGACGGAGAGATATCGCGCAGCGGAAGCGGCATAGTCGGAGAGGAACTTGCACGCACAATCGCCTCTGTTAGAAGAGATTCCTCAGTCAAAGCCGTAGTTTTCAGGGTCAATTCCCCCGGCGGCGAAGTGGTGGCTTCCGACATGATACGAAGGGAAATAGAACTGCTCGGAGCGGTCAAGCCGGTTGTCGCAAGCTACGGTGCCTACGCCGCTTCGGGTGGATATCTCATTTCCGCCGGATGCAGCCATATTTTTACCGACAATACTACTCTGACCGGTTCCATAGGAGTGTTCGGACTTGTCCTCACATACGGCAATGCTCTCAAGAAACACCTGAAAATCAATCCGGTAGTTATAGGTACCAACGCTCATAGCAAGATAGTGGCCCCTCTGTATCCGCTCGACGGCGAAGAAGAAGCATGGTACCAGGAGGAAATCGAGGAAATATACGACCAGTTCGTCAGCGTAGTGGCCGCCGGGCGCGGAATGGAAAAGTCAGCCGTTGACGAAATAGCTCAGGGAAGGGTATGGACCGGAAGCGATGCCATAAAGCTGGGGCTTTGCGACGAGACCGGGACACTCGTGGACGCAATAACCTACGCAGCACAGCAAGCAGGCATATTCAATTACAGCATAGCGACTTATCCTCGCAAGAAAGACCTTTGGAAGCAGATGCTCGGAAAGGAGAAGGAGGATGAATATCTGGTAAAAATAAAGGAAATGTTCAAGCCTGGTTTCAATGCCATGGCCAGACTTCCATATATGACAATCAACGAGTGATGCAATGAAAAAGCTATATATCATTGGGCTGATGCTCAGCCTTTGCACTGCGGCATTTGCGCAGAAAAGCGGCCGCGACGTGCTGGATGACCTGGAGAAACTGGAAATTCCCAAGAAGAATGTGGTGGCAGTCAGCGATAACAACATCTTCGAATTCAAGGTGTTTTCGCATATAGGCTACGGATTCAACATCGCAAGGAGCAATGACTTCGCTCCCCGCAAGGGACGCTCAGGAAGTCTCTTCGTCAACCTCGTGAATATCAATATATTCCCGATTCAATGGGTTGGACTGGAAGCCGGAATAGACATAGCGTACAACTTTTTCACTACGCAGGAGAACCTGTTCATGATAGACAACGACAGGAATGTCAAGGTAATGAAATTCAGCGACTTGACAAGCCTTACCCTGCCCGGGGAGGCTATCGACAGGAACCGTTCCAAGCTGTCGTACGGTTCTATGAACGTGCCGGTTCTTCTGAAGGGGCGCTGGAAGCATCTGGAAATGGGCCTGGGCGCAGAACTTGTCTGGAACTGGAAGGGAGGTACTTCCTATTCATACAGGCAGGCCAATACCAGCACAGGTATTTCCCAGAACAAGGGCACACTCAAGAGCTTGACTTACAATCTTATGGCCACCCTTTCATACGGTGGATTCGGAGTGTTTTTCAAGTATTATCCCGCCGCCCATCCCGTACTGCCGGATGGCGGCGTGGATTTAAGATATTGGACAGTTGGAGTAGCATTTGGATTTTAAGATATGGCTTACAGAAAGATAGAAGAATACGACGAGAACGTCACCACCGGGATTTCCGCAAGGGTGAAGGATATGCTGGGACTGCTCGGCGAGGATTGCGGCCGCGAGGGACTTCTCAAGACCCCCGAGAGGGTGGCAAAGTCACTGCAGTTCCTGACCCAGGGATACGAGCAGGACGGAGTGGAGATACTGCGTTCCGCTCTTTTTGAAGCACCTGACAGCCAGATGGTTATAGTAAAGGACATAGAACTGTTCTCAATGTGCGAGCACCATTTGCTGCCATTTATCGGCAAGGCACATGTGGCCTATATTCCGGACAAGAGCATCACCGGCCTGAGCAAGGTGGCGCGCTGCGTGGAGGTGTTCGCACGCCGTCTCCAGGTGCAGGAGAGACTGACGGTGGAGATACGCGATTGCATAGAGGAAGCCCTTGCGCCTATGGGCGTTGCGGTAGTCATCGAGGCTACCCACACCTGCATGTGCATGAGGGGCGTGCAGAAGTCAGGCGCGGTCACCACGACTTCGGCTTTTTCGGGTGCTTTCATGAAGTCGGACAAGACCAGGAACGAGTTTTTGAATTTGATAAAAGTATGATTTTGTGTCCGTAAAAGCGCCGTTTTTTGATTTTTCGGTAATTATTACTAATTTTGCGCACTTTGCGATAACGTTTATTTTTACAAATAAGAGAAATGAAAAAGATCTTCACAGCCGTTCTCGCAGCAGTTCTCCTGCTTGCCGGAACAAACGCATTCGCCCAGCTTTCAGTTGGTGCAGGATGGCTCAATTCAACCCTCACAGGAACATACAGCGGCTCCAAGCAGGACAATGAAACCTCCAACGGTTTATATGTTGGTGCATCTTACAACATTCACCTCGTTGCAGGCCTCAATGTTGCTCCCGGTTTGTATTATTCCATGATTACAAGCAAGACCGGTGCAGATTATGGCAAAGTCGGTACAGTTACCGGAAAGTTCATGGAGCATGCCATCAACATTCCCGTCAACCTCAACTACATGTTCGACCTCAGGGGTGTCCAGCTCTTCGTATTCGCAGGACCTACCTTCCAGTTCGGTCTTTCTTCGAAGTACACTTGGGACACAACCGGCCCTGCTGCAATAACACTTTCCGCTGTAGGTCTGAAGGACGGTGTCGTCAATGCCTACAAGGACGAGAATGCAATTCTTGATATAAGCCACTACAAGCCCTTCAACATCTACATGGGCGGCGGTGTCGGTGCAAACATCTCCGAGGCCTTCCAGGTTACCGTCGGCTTCGACTACGGTCTGATGAATCTCTACAGGGGCGATACAAAGGACACCAAGTACAACCGCTACAACATCAAGATTGGTCTTGCTTATCTGTTCTAGGATATTGCGACATAACTCTATATGCTGACCCCGCAATTGAGGTCGGCATTTTTTTGCCGTATTGCAAAAGTGCAGGGAAATGATTACTTTTGTACGATAAATAAAAACGTATATGACACAGGAAGAACTTTTCAAGGTTTTGGTCGCTCATTGCAAGGAATACGGATTCATTTTCCCTTCAAGCGAAATATATGACGGACTGGCTGCCGTGTATGATTACGGCCAGATGGGCGTGGAGCTCAAGAACAACATCAAGCGCTATTGGTGGGAGGCCATGACACGCCTCAACGAGAATGTCGTCGGCATAGATTCCTGCGTGTTCATGCACCCCAAGACCTGGGTGGCTTCCGGTCATGTCGCAGCCTTCAACGACCCTCTTATCGACAACAAGGACAGCAAGAAGCGTTACCGCGCTGATGTTCTCATCGAGGACTATCTCGCCAAGATAGAGGAAAAGATTGCAAAGGAAGTAGCCAAGGGCCGCAAGCGTTTCGGCGACAGTTTCGACGAGGCTCAGTTCCGCGCTACCAATCCCAACGTGCTGCGCGAGCAGGCCAAGTATGACGAGGTGCACAACCGCTACAAGGCCGCCGAGGATGCCAACGACCTGGCCGCCTACAAGCAGATTATTCTCGACTGCGAGATAGTGGACCCTATCTCCGGCACGCGCAACTGGACTGATGTACGCCAGTTCAACCTGATGTTCAGCACCCAGGGCTCCAATACCGGCAGCGCCGACGACGTGCTGTATCTGCGTCCCGAGACCGCCCAGGGCATATTCGTGGAGTACCTCAACGTCCAGAAGACAGGACACATGAAGATTCCTTTCGGAATAGCACAGATAGGAAAGGCCTTCAGAAATGAAATCGTGGCCCGTCAGTTCATATTCAGGATGAAGGAGTTCGAGCAGATGGAGATGGAATTCTTCGTGCGTCCCGGCACCGAAATGGAGTGGTTCGAGAAGTGGAAGGAGAACCGCATGAAGTGGCATGTGGCCCTCGGAATGGGTGCGGAGAACTACCGTTTCCACGACCACGAGAAGCTGGCCCACTACGCCAACGCCGCTACCGACATAGAATTCAACTTCCCCTTCGGATTCAAGGAGCTCGAGGGCATACATTCCAGAACCGACTTTGACCTCGGCAACCACCAGAAGCTCTCCGGCAAGAAGATACAGTATTTCGACCCCGATCTGGGCGAGAGTTATGTGCCCTACTGCGTGGAGACTTCCATCGGTGTGGACCGCATGTTCCTCGCCGTCCTGTCCCATTCCTACAAGGTGGAGCAGCTTGGCGGCGGTGACAGCCGCGTGGTCCTCGGCATTCCCGCTCCCCTGGCACCTGTCAAGGTGGCCGTCCTGCCTCTTGTCAAGAAGGACGGTCTGCCTGAGCTGGCACAGGAAGTGGTAAACGAAATCAAGTACGACTTCGCCTACCAGTATGACGAGAAGGACAGCATAGGCAAGCGTTATCGCCGCCAGGATGCCATAGGCACTCCTTTCTGCGTAACAGTGGACAACGACTCCCTTGTGGACCGCTGCGTCACCGTGCGTGACCGCGACACCATGGAACAGGTGCGCATTCCTATCGCCGAGCTTCGTTCCATGATAGAGCGCAAGGTTGCCATGGCCAATCTGCTCAGGAATATCTGATGAGGTTCAAACTCCTCATTATCACTATTTTAATAGCCTCCTCCTGTGCTCGGGAAGAGGCTGTTTACGTTGGGTATCTGCCTCCCGCCGTGGTGACTGACAGCGGCATGAGCGCGGACTCAGCATTCGTAGCCGAAGGCAATGCGGCCCTCGGGGCCGAAACGTCCTTGGACATGATAGAGCAGATGCGCAGCTGGCAGGAGGAGGAGATGCTGAGGCTGTACAACGAGGCCAGGATACGCGAGCTGCGGCTCTGGGTGCTGATAGGCTTCCTGCTGGCCATAATAGTGTCGGTAGTATGGTATTTCATTACGCGCAAGGTGTTGCAGGAGAAGCAGTTGCAGGAGGAAAGGGCGGAGAATGAAAGGCTGATGAACATAGCCGAGGACCTGCAGGGCAAGCTGACTTCCAGCAGGGACAGGAACAGGGACAATGCCCTGCTGGAGCGCCTCTGCGAGCAGTATTATATCTATGACGGTACTTCCAACCTGCAGCCTAAGATTCTTCGGGAGGTGCGTCAGGTCATAGAGGAGATGCGCAGCAATCCCGCCGAGCTTGAGAAATCCGTGAACGAGGCTACGGACGGTGCGGTCACCGCACTTCGGCAGGCCCTTCCGAAGCTCAAGGAGGACGACATTCAGCTGTATTGCTATCTGGCTTCGGGCTTTTCCACTACGACCATTTCTACCCTGATGGAAAAGGACAAGCAGTATATCTACAACAGGGTCTATCGCCTGCGCGGCCGTATCTCGGAGACTCCTCAGAAGGACCGCCTGCTCGCCTGGATAAAGGGGTAACAACGACCTGTATATGAATTACGGCCGGGAGCGATGATTGCCTCCGGCCGTAAATATATATGCGTCAAGCGATTAGTTTACCCTGGTGAGCTTGAAGCCGAGCTTCATGTCCTTGTAGCTCTCGGTAAGGGAAGCGAAGGTGCTGGCAGTGCTGCTCTGCTTTGCAACATACTGGAGAGCGCTCTTGAGGAAGGTCAGGAACTTGGTGCTCTCGAAGAGAACCTCGCAACCTGTTGCGGTGGACTTGAGGGAACCGGTGAGGTTGAGGAACTTGAGGGTCTTGCCGAACTGGAGCTGTACGGTATCGCCGTCATTGAGGGTCTTCCAGGTGCCGCTGATAGGGATGTTCTTGATGGTGCAGACAAAGGTCAGGTCCTCGTTGAAGGTGAAGGTCATGACGCCGGGAGCGATGCCTATCTTGGAGAGGTAGGAATCAATCTTGCCCTCTACGCCCGAAGAAACTGCTGTGCCGGCGAGGTTGGAAACGACGCTGTCACTGCCAAGGCTGACTGCTGCTCCGCCATAGTTCCATGTGCCGGGAAGGCTGACTGCGTTGGTGTTGCCGGTGAAGGCATATACCACGTTGGTCACAGTGTTGAGAAGGTCGGAGACATTGCCGGAGTTGCCGGTAAGACCGCCGAGGAGGCTGCCAAGGCCCTGTGCGGAAGCGCTTCCTGCAAGAATGAGGGAGGCTGCTGCGATTGCGATAATCTTTTTCATAATTGCTATTTGTTAATATGTTGATTCCAATGTAGCAAAGATAACAAAAAATGCCGTGATTTCATATCAAGCCGCTTCATTTTCAACCGGATTAAAAAACCAGTATGGCCTTGATGGGGTGATGGTCGGAAATGAAGGTGCGCTCGGCGTAGGGCTTGTGCACGACCTCGAATACGGGACAGGAGGAGAAACCGGTATAGAACACATGGTCTATGACGGCCGAAGCCTTGCCCCAGCCGTTGTAAGTGGCGCTGCGGTCGGTCTTGACGGCCACGTCACGGGCGTTTTTCATGCGTATGCCGGCCTGCAGGAGGGTCTCGTCTTCGGAGGTGGAATTGAAATCTCCGGTCAGCACTACGGGAAGGCCGTCAGGATTGAGCTCCTTGATACGTTCCAGGATAAGGGCCATGCCCTTGATGCGGGCCTCCTTGCCGACATGGTCAAGATGAGTGTTGACCATCAGGAACTTATGTCCTCCCTTCTTGGTCTTCATCATGGCCCAGGTGGCCGTCCTCTTGCAGGCCGCATCCCAGCCGAGGGTGGGCTTGGAAGGAGTCTCCGAGAGCCAGAAAGTGCCCCAGGAAAGAAGCTTCACGGTCTTGGTGTTGTACATTATTCCCATGCACTCGCCCGCCTTCCTGCCGTCGTCGCGGCCAACGCCCACTATCCTGTACCCGTCCACATACTCGCGAAGGTAATCGACCTGATAGTCAAGTGCTTCCTGAAGTCCGAGCACATCGGGCTTCTGGTCCAGCACCATCATAGCCGAAGCCGGATAGCGGTACCTCCAGGAATTGGTGCCGTCGTCGGCGCTGCCAAGCCTTATGTTATAGGACATTACGGTAAGTTTGGCGGGGGCTGCCGGAGCCTTGGCAAAAGCCATTGCCGGAGCAAGCAGCAAAGCGCAAATCAAGAATCTCAATCTCATATAATCCAAATTATTCCCAAATTTAGAAATAATTGGCTATTTTTGTGCAATTAAACGGAGGAAATCATGATGAAAGTGGAACGTTTCGCGGATATAGGACGGGTACAAGCTATAGAAACACTGTTCAAAGGCACAGGATACAAGCCATTCGGGAAGGTAAGTTTCAGCCCATCTTCGAAAGGCGATGTGCTGTCGTCAGGGAGGCTTTTCACTGAAGGAGTAGATTTCAACCTGGTGTATTTTCCTCTGAAACATCTTGGCTACAAGTGCGTTACCGCCATAAGCGGGGATCTTCTTGCAGGACTTTCAGCGCCCAGGACCCTCGCAGTGAGGATAGGCATTTCGGCCAAGCTGGATTTCGCCCAGATAAAGGAACTGTGGGAAGGCATGGCCGCCTCGGCGAAGGAGCATGGCTACAAAGATGTGGACCTGGACCTTTTCCCCTCCCGCAACGGGCTGATAATCAGCCTTTCCGCCACCGGAGAAGTGTCCAAGCTGACCTGCGCGAGAAAGCCCGCTCCCAAGAGCAAGGACCTTCTGTGCCTTAGCGGCAGCGTGGGCGGAGCATACTTCGGAATGAGGGTGCTTGAAAGGGAAAAGGACAAGTTCGAAGAGGGAGGAAAGCAGCCTTCGCTGGAGAAATACCGCATGATGGTAGGATCCTATCTCAAACCCGAAATAAGCCCTTACACGGTATCGCAGATGCTGGAGGAAGAGATTGTACCGTCGTGGGGCGTTCTCGTTGACAGAGGGCTCGCAGATGCCGTAAAAAGGATGGCCAGGGCAACCGGCCTCGGCGCTAAAGTATATGCCGACCGCATCCCCTTCGAAGGACAGTCCTTCGACCTTGGCAAGATACTGGACGTGGACCCGGTGTCGGCTGCCATGAACGGAGGCGAAGACTACAGGCTGCTGTTCGCCGTCCCAATACTCAAGATGGAGGATTTCCGCAGGGACTTCCAGACCTTCGAGATAATAGGCCACCTTGCCTTGCCCGAAGCGGGCACGGTCCTGGTCACCCCGGAGGGCGTGGAACTGCCCCTGAGGGCCCAGGGATGGAAGGAGGAAGACGAAGACTAAAAAAAGCGGCCCGATAGGACCGCTTTTTCAGTGTTGTCAGACAGGATTAGAGAATGGGAGAGAGAGCGAAGATAAGCTCTGAGGAGTATTTCCTGTCAGAGGAGGCTGTGCCATAATCGACATCACCCTTGACGTTGAGGGCGAGCTTGCCGTTGTAGAAGCCGACCGTTCCATTGGCCTTTCCTGCGATGACATAGTTGTCAGAATAGGAAGAAATCTCATACACGAACTTGCCGGTAGAAGCGTCGAAGTTGCTGATGTCGCCGATGAAAGCGTCCTTGCCTTCGAAGAAAATCTTGATGGTACCGGCCTCGGTGAACTCGATGTATTTTACCTTGTAGCCCTTGAGAGCGGCAACTTTATCCTTGTCAAGCTGGAGACCCTTTTCAACAGCCCAGTTGGCAATAGCCTCGATGTCGCAACCTGTGAAGGTGGAGGAGAGACCTGCGGGGATGTCGGAAGCGTTGAAGTTGATGGTAACCTCATCTACGCTCCACTTGACAGCGGTAACTGCGGTCCACAGAGCGGTAGTTGCCCATGATGCGTTGCCAACGGCCTTGCCTGTAACGGTGACAGGTGCATCGACACCGATGATTTCGGCAACAACCTTGAGAGCGCCGCCCTCGGAGGTAACTGTAAACTTGCCAAGGCCTGAAAGCTCGTAGGTATTGCCCTCGACGGCCTTAGCTGCGACAGCAGTATAAGTGCCAAGCAGAGGAGCCTTCTTGTTCTTTTTCTTTGCGATGTACTCGCCCTTGTTGGTGAGTTCGATTTCCTCGAGGATGTCTCCGTCCTTGGTCTTCACGACAGATGCTGACTCGTCGGTGTTCAATGTAAACTTACCCTGGGTGGCCTTTGCTGCAGGCTCATTATACTCGGGGATGGTAGTGTCTTCCTTGGGTACCTTCTTGCAAGAAGAGAATGCAGGAATGAGAAGTGCTGCAATTGCGAGCATCAAAAATGATTTTTTCATATCGCTTGTTTTAAAGGTTTATTTAATCTTTATGAATATGGTGACTTTCAGATAAGGGTCGAACATGGAAACGGCCCTGACGAAATCCAGAACGGGGAGAGGCTGCTCCAAACCGTACTTGGAAAGGTCAACCATGTCCTTGGTGATTTCGTCATATCCGGCCATGTCGGCGGAGGAGAATTCAAGCCTTTCGAGATTCAGCTTGTCATATCCGACAGGGGTTCTGGGCTGCGAAAGGGCAGATGCCCTTATACCTCCGGAGTACATGACACCCATGTCGAACATCACCCTGACCCTCCTGTCCTCGCGGAAGGCGCGGCCGAAACCTATGCCGAAATAAGGGCATACGGGGTTGGTCTTGAGAGAGAACTTGAGCTGTCCGGTGGCATCGGTGGAGATACGGTAGGTATTGTCCTTGACGAGGATACCGGTATTCTGCCAATCTTTCTCGTCCGTAAGGAATGGCTTGGCGGTATAAATGTCAGCGATGCGACCGCCGGAGAACACGGCTCCCATAAGGCCCACGGTGAAGTGGAAAGGAGTGGTCTTGCCGGGGTAAATATCGACGAGGAACTTCATTCCGCTCATGTGAAACTTGCCGTCGAAATCGGCTGAGTACTTCGCGTCACCGAACTGGAATTCGTTGATATGCACGGTCTTGCCGGTGAGTCCGGAATAGCTCAGAGAGGGGAAAAGGTCGAATCCGAGACGCAGCTGCACGTATGGAGTGATGCATGTCGCTACGTTAGGAATGATGACGGTGGAGGGGTCCGTAGGAGCAACACCAAGGGCCCAATGGTTGAATATCATCTTGTCTTCGACAGGCCTGACTGCCTCTATGAGCTCGTCATCGTCCTGGTCAAACACGAAGGTCTGGGCCTCCTGGGCTTTCAGCATCGCCGGCAGCATCAACAATGATGCGGCGAAAATGACAGCGTGTTTTTTCATAATATATCGTTTAATCATTTCGTCCGTTTTAGGATTTTGATGCAAATATAACATATTTCGCCAAAAAACCACTATCTATTTGGGGCAAAACACGGCAAAATAAGCAAAAATACCCATTCCAGCTACGTACGGCATCTTTTACAAGATGCAACAAAGACCCCGGACGTTGCATAGGGGCTGCTTTTTCTTTTGCAAATAACGTTCTGTTTGCCTAATTTTGTAGAACAAAAACAATAATCAGAAATGGCATTCGTACACCTTCACGTCCATACGCAATATTCCATTCTCGACGGACATTCATCCATAGAGAACCTTTTCAACCGTGCCGAAGAGCTGGGCATGCCCGGACTGGCCATTACCGACCACGGCAACATGTATGGCATCAAGGAGTTCTTCAAGTATGCCAAGAAGCATCCGTCGGTCAAGCCCATCGTCGGCTGCGAAGTCTATGTGACAAGGGGTTACGACCATAAGATAAAGGATACGTCGCACCGGAAGTACTATCACCTCATACTGCTTGCCAAGAACTACCAGGGGTACAAGAACCTGATGAAGATAGTCTCCACGGGCCATATAGAGGGCAAGTATTTCGACAAACCGAGGGTATCGCACGAGGTCATTGCCAAGTATCATGAGAATCTTATCTGTTCTTCGGCCTGCATGGTGGGTGAAATCCCCCAGTATATACTGGCAGGCGACATGGAAGGGGCTTCCAGGGCCATCGAATGGCACAAGGCCCTGTTCGGAGACGACTACTACCTCGAGGTGATGCTCCACAAGACCGAGGTACCGGGGCTGTCGCAGGAGACATACGAGGGGCAGAAGCAGTATTGCGAGGCCATCTTCGAACTGGCCGGAAAGCACGATGTCAAGGTGATAGCCACCAACGACGTGCATTTCGTGCGCAAGGAGGACGGCCCGGCCCACGACAGGCTTATATGTCTGACTACCAACAAGTTCGTGGATGACGAGAAGCGTCTTCGCTATACCCAGCAGGAGTACCTCAAGAGCGAGGAGGAGATGCTGGCCCTGTTCCCGGACCACCCGGAAGTCATTTCCAACACCATGGAGGTGCTGGACAAGGTGGAGAGATACGAAATCGACAGGGGCCATGTGCTGCCTAAGTTCGAGCTGCCCGAGGATTTCATGAAGGACATAGATTCCTGGCTGGAGAAGTACAAGGACATCATAGACCGAGGGCGCAACGACGAGGAGGGCAACTACAGGGGTGACGAATTCTGCAATTCAGTGGCCTACCTGTGCTACCTCTGCTACAAGGGCGCCCAGAAGAGATACGGGGAGCTGAACGCCGAGCAGGCCGAGCGGCTGGACTTCGAGCTCAAGACCATATCGTTCATGGGATTCCCCGACTATTTCCTTATAGTCCAGGACTTTATCAACTGGGCCAAGGACCATGGCATATCGGTCGGACCGGGCCGTGGTTCGGCTGCCGGAAGCGCCGTGGCGTACTGCCTGAGCATCACCAACCTGGACCCTATCAAGTACGACCTGCTGTTCGAGAGGTTCCTCAACCCCGAGCGTATATCCATGCCTGATATAGATGTGGATTTCGACGACGAGGGCCGCTACCGCGTCATACAGTACGTGCAGGACAAATACGGTACAGACCATATTTCCCATGTTATTACCTTCGGCACCATGGCCGCCAAGAGCGCCATCAAGGATGTGGCGCGCATAAGCCACCTGTCCATAGACGAGTCCAACCGCCTTACCAAGATGATTCCGGACAGGCCGTTCTCCATAATGGAGGAGTACCGGAAGGAACTCAAGGAGGGAGAGCAGCCCGGAGAGGGTGAGAAACTTATAGAGAAGGACGGCAAGCGCTACCGCGTGGGCAAGGAGGAGAAGAGCTACAAGAATACCCTGAAGAACTGTCTCAAGTTCGTTCCTGAGTTCAAGAACGAGCAGGAGAACGGTTCGGACCTTGTCAAGGAAGTCATCAAATACGCCCTCCAGCTGGAAGGCAGCATACGCCAGGTGGGCATACATGCCTGCGCAATGATAATAGGCCGAGGCGACCTTACGGACTATATTCCCATCACACTGGGCACGGACAAGGCCACGGGACAGGAGGTGTGGGTGTCCCAGTACGAGGGCTCCTACATAGAGGAGGTCGGCATGCTGAAAATGGACTTCCTGGGCCTGAGGACCCTGTCCATAATCAAGGAATGTCTCGCCGACATAAAGAAGGCCCACGGGGTGGACATAGACATAGAAGCCATTCCGATAGACGACCCCAAGACCTACGAACTGTATTCCCGCGGAGACACCAAGAGCGTGTTCCAGTTTGAATCTCCCGGCATGAAGGAATGGCTGCAAAGACTTCACCCTCAGCGCTTTGAGGACCTTATCGCCATGAACGCCCTGTACCGCCCGGGCCCTATGGACTATATACCTTCCTTCGTGGCCCGAAAGAGGGGCGAGGAGGAAATAGCCTTCGACCTGCCTGCCATGCAGGAGTTCCTCGACGAGACCTACGGAGTGACCGTGTACCAGGAGCAGGTGATGCGTATTTCGCAGAAGGTCGCCGGCTTTTCCAAGGGAAAGGCCGACAAGCTCCGCAAGGCCATGGGAAAGAAGAAGATAGACATCCTCCAGTCCCTGCACGGAGAGTTCATCGCGGGAGGAACGGCCAACGGTCACCCCGAGGATGTGCTCAACAAGATATGGAAGGACTGGGAGAAGTTCGCTTCGTACGCTTTCAACAAGTCCCACGCCACCTGCTATGCCTGGGTGAGTTACCAGACGGGCTGGCTCAAGGCCCACTACCCTGCCGAGTTCCAGGCTGCCAACCTCAGCCAGAACCTCAACAACATGGAGGAAATCAAGGAGATAATGGATGACTGCAAGAAGGGTCATATCCAGGTTCTCAGCCCCGATATCAACGAGAGCGACGCGCATTTCACCGTCAACAGCGAGGGCAACATACGCTTCGGACTGGGCGGAATGAAGGGTTTCGGAGCCAACATAGTGGAGGCCATTATCACCGAGAGGGAGGAAAACGGCATGTTCCAGGACATCTGGAACTTCATGGAGAGGATGTCCGGAACCGTGAACCGCAAGGCTATGGAGTCTCTGATATATTCCGGGGCCATGGATTCATTCGGCTACTCCAGGCTACAGTTCTTCGAGCCTTGCAAGAACGGCGAACTGTTTATAGATGAGCTTATTACATACGGCGAAAGGTTCCGCAAGGGCGTGGAGGACGATGCCGGCTCGCTGTTCGGCGAAGTGGTGGAACTAAAGCCAGTGCGTCCCGAAATGCCCCCTCTGAGCCGCGAAGAAGACCGCATGGAGCTGCTCCAGAAGGAGAAGGAGCTGGTGGGAATGTTCTTGTCTTCGCATCCTTTGGACAAATATGCTTTCGAAATGGAGAATTTCACGACGGTGAATATCAGCCGTCTGGATGAGTATGTCTCCGAATGCGAGTCCAAGAAGAGCCCGCAGAAGAATGTCGCCGTGGCGGGGTTCATTACCTCCATAAAGCAGATGGTCACCAAGGCCGGGAAGCCCTGGTCCAAGACCGTGATAGAGGATTTTGACGGGTCATACGAAATGGCCCTCTTCGGCAAGGACCACGAGGCTTTCATGCCTTATCTGCAGCTGCACAGCGCCATTTACGTGGAGGGAGAAATCGCCGAAAAGTACTTCGTGAAGGAGGCCGACCGAAAGCCCGGCCAACCTGCCGCTCCATACGTGTTCAAGCCAAAGAAGATCATGCTGCTGGGTAACGTGACGGATTCTTTCCTGTCGGGAATAGCCATCAGCGTGACTACTCCTATGCTCTCGTCCGAGTTCAGGACCCGTCTGACTTCGCTTCTGGCCAGGAACAAGGGCAACGTGCCGCTTACCATGTTCCTGTACGACCCAAAGACCCACTACAAGATAGAGTTCCTGTCGAAGAAGTTCCAGGTCGCCGTGACTGCGGAGTTCGTAGGGGCGCTGAGCGAACTCGGCATCCCCTACAAGGCATTGAGGAAGTAAGAAGCAGTACCGGTTTCTAAACGACAAACCGCCGGAAAAGCAGCAAACCGATTCTTGCTTTTCCGGCGGTTCTGAATTTCGGTGTTCAGTAACCCTTATCATTTGCCCCGGCTACGCATTGCCGAAGACTGTTTTCACTGATGCAAAGTTACTGCTATTTTCATAGCACACCAACTTTTCGGGCCTCTCAAAACTCTCACAGCCGTTTCCCAATACACTGATTATAAATTATTTACAAAACAGGATTTTCCGTAAAAAATCTCACCGCCGCAAATAACTGAAAATCAGCGAGTTATAAACAACCCGCTGATTTTCAAACACTTATCTAAGAAATGGGACTATTTCTTCTTGACATCCTTCTTATCCCTTGACATCGTAGCGTCGTACATGACAGGAGTACCAATCATGATGGAAGCATAGGTTCCGATGATGATACCGAGGCAGAGTGCGACGGACAGACCCCTGATGGACTCACCTCCGAAGAATGCTATTGCAAGCATAGGGAGGAGGGTCGATACGGAAGTATTGACCGTACGGGTCAGGGTGGCGTTGAGAGCCGTATTCACGTTGGTACGGAAGTCGGTGTTGGGATGCAGGCCCTTGTACTCACGGATACGGTCGAAGATAACCACGTTATCGTTGATGGCGTATCCGATGATGGTCAGGATAGCTGCAATGAACGTCTGGTCAACATCCAGGTTGAAGGGCAGGATACCCGAGAACAGGGAGAAGAAGCCGATGATGATGATTGCAGTGTGGGCCAGGGAAACGACACCGCCGACACCCCAGGTCCAGCCTTTGAATCGCAGGGCGATGTAGGCGAAGATGACCAGAAGGGCTATGATGACGGCGATGATGGCGTCACGCCTCATGTCGTTTGCAATGGTAGGACCGACCTTGTCGGAGGAAATGATACCGTTGGGGTTGTCCAGGGTGCTCTTGAACTCCGTGAGGGTGATATCTTCAGTGTAGAAGCCCTTGACAGCGTTGTAGAGCATTTCCTCGACCTCTGCATCGACATCGGTGGATTCCTCGTTTACCTTGTAGGTGGTGGTAATCTTCATCTGGGTAGGTCCGCCGAACTGCTTGACCTCCTCGGAAGAGGAATCATCGTTGAACACTGCTGCAACGGCTGCGCGGACATCCTCAGCGGTCTGAGGCTGGTCGAAACGCACGACGTAGGTCCTACCTCCCTGGAAATCGACACCGTAGGTGAAGCCCTTGATGCAGATGGACAGGATGGCGATGACAATCAGTGCGCCGGAAATGGCGTATGACCATTTCTTCTTGCCGATGAAGTCGATGTTGGTGTGCTTGAGGAAGTTCTTGGTGAACTCGGTCTCGAAGGTGATGTTCTTGCCGGCCTTCAGACGGTCGTCAATGATAAGACGGGTGATGAAGATGGAAGTAACAACGGAAGTGATGATACCGATGATGAGGGTGGTAGCGAAGCCCTGGACGGGACCGGAACCGAAGATGAACAGAACGATACCGGTGAGCAGGGTGGTTACCTGACCGTCGATGATGGCGGAGTAAGCGTTCTTGTAACCGTCGGCCACTGCGAGGGACAGGCCCTTGCCGGCTGCCAGCTCTTCCTTGATACGCTCATAGATGATAACGTTGGCATCCACTGCCATACCCAGCGTCAGGACCAGACCGGCGATACCGGGCAGGGTCAGGACGGCTCCGAAGTAGACGAGGGTACCGAAGAGGAACAGGACGTTGCACAGAAGGGCTACGTCGGCCACGAGACCGGCTCCACGGTAGAAGAGAACCATGTAGATGAGCACGAGGAGGAAGGCGATGATGAAGGAAATCATACCTGCCTTGATGGACTTGGCACCGAGGGAAGGTCCTACAACCTGCTCCTGGATGATCTTGGCGGGGGCGGGAAGCTTACCGGACTTGAGGACGTTGGTAAGGTCGGTTGCCTCTTCGAGGTCGAAGTTACCGGTAATCTGGGAGTTGCCGCCGCTGATTTCGCTCTGGACGGTAGGATAGGAATATACCATTCCGTCGAGGACGATGGCCACCTGCTTGCCGATGTTGTCCTTGGTGAGACGGGCCCACACATTGGCACCTTCGGCGTTCATTGTCATTGATACATAAGGATTTCCACCCTGGCGGCCGCTGCCGTCGGTGGTAACCCTTGCGTCGGTCACGCTGCCGCCGTCAAGAGGGGCCTTGCCGTCACGTGAGGCTACCTTGATGGCTACGAGTTCGTACCAGTTGCCGCCTTGTACATACTCGGAGGGCTTCACTGTCCACAGGGGACGGAACTCGGCGGGGAACACCTCGCGCACGCGCGGCATGTTAAGGTATCTGTTCACGAGGGCCGTATCGGCTGCCTGTGCGAAACCTATGCATGCGCCGCTGCGGGCCTGTGAGGGCTGGAGAACTGCGTACAGAGGGTTCTGCTTGCGATACTGCTCGAGAGCCTTCTTGTCATCGGCGTTCATTGCGATTTCCTCGCTCAGGAGAGAATCTGCAGGAGCTGCGACCTCTTCCTCGACTGCGGGAGCAAGCTCGTCCTCGGCCTCGAGAACCTGTGCCAGGACAGAGTTGGCCTCTGCGAGGTAGGGAGCAATCTCGGAGTTCTCGAAGGTTGTCCAGAACTCGAGGGATGCGGTACCCTGGAGGAGTTTGCGGACACGCTCAGGCTCCTTGACACCGGGAAGTTCGATAAGGATACGTCCGCTGTTGCCAAGCTTCTGGATGGAAGGCTGGGTGACGCCGAAACGGTCGATACGGTTACGCAGGACGTTGAAGGAGTTGCTGATTGCGCTCTCGGCCTCTTCGCGGATAACGGAAATGACATCGTCGTCGGAGGAGTCGGGCTTGATGCGGTCCCTCATTTCGTAGGTACCGAAAATGCCTGCAAGCCTCTGGCCGTCAGATGTTTCCTTCCATGCGTCGGCGAAAAGGGTGATGAAATCAGAACGGGAAGCGACGCTGCGCTCCTTTGCCAGGGAGATGGCCTGCTCGAACTCTGGAGCCTGGCTGTTGCCGGACAGAGCCCTGACGAGGTCCTCGAGCTGGACCTGGAGCATGACGTTCATACCGCCCTTGAGGTCGAGGCCGAGATTGATTTCCTTGGCTTTTACAACCTTGTAGGTGTAAGCGAAATAAACTTTTTCCGTGGAGATGGAATCAATGTACCATCTGTTCCTGTCCTTGTTAAGAGAGTCAAGGACCCAGGCCTGGTCGCTCGCAGGAACCTTTGCGAATGCAGGGGTGTTCTGGTACTCCGCTACGGCATTCTCGGCGAACTTGGCAGCCTTCTTCTCCTGAATGGAGGACACTGCTGTGAAGGACAGCTGCCAGACGCAAGCAATAGCCAAGAGGATTGCTACAAGCCTAATTGCACCTTTACTTTGCATTTTTTAGATATTTTAAATATTAATATTCGTACTAATTCAGCCGGCGTGTGGGGGCACTACGGCAAAATAGACTGCAAAATTAACTATTTTTGTTGAACTTACCAATACAAATTGCTAAATTCGCGGAAATTATGGATAGGAAATTATATATCGGAACCGCTCTGGCTGCTTTGTTTACGGCAGTCGCGGCACCATTGTCCGAGGCCCAGGACGATTACAGGAAAGTGCTTGTGAACGACGGCCTGGCTGAAGCCGCCTCCTTGAGGAAGGAATATCGTTTCGCCGCGGCGGCCGACCGCCTGGAAGACGTGCTGTCATTCACGGTAGATTCCCTGCAGAGGGATGCCGTGCAGGAAAGCCTGATGCTGTGCCGCAACGGTGAGAGCATGCTGGATTTCTGCATTACGCCCAAGACCATTGCGAGGAAAAAGTTCTCCCTGGAGACCTTCTTCCTTTATTATCCCCTGGAGGAAGGCTGCTGGAGGGCTACCCCGAACGCTCTGGACCCTTCGGCCTCTTTCCCGTGGGCGACCTATATCCCGGACGGGGCCGGGGAAATATATTTTTCGGCTCCCGACGAAGACGGTATAAGGAATATATATATAACTGAAAGACAGGGAGATGTGTGGTCCGCGCCGCGTCTTCTCTCCGAGAATCTGACCAGCAGCGGCAACGAGATATTCCCCATGCTGTCTCCGGACGGAGAAAGCCTGTATTTCGCTTCGGACGGCCTGTACGGAATGGGCGGATACGACATATATGTGTCGCGGCGCAATCCGGAGACCGGAGAGTGGGGCGACCCTGTCAATATGGGCATCCCCTATTCTTCGCCTTTCGACGACTTTCTTTTCGTCAATGCCGACAGCCATACCTTTTTCGCTTCCAACAGGGATAGCGGAGAAGACGAGGTGACTGTCTATGTGCTGGAGCAGGATTCCAATCCCGTGAGGCGGGCCATATATGACCCGGCCAAACTGCGTGCCCTGTCGGCCCTGGAGCCTGCCGCATCCGCTCAGGAGCCTTCTCCAATCAGCGACCCGGACATACGGAAGTATGTGGATAAGTATCACCAGGTCAATGCTTTGAAGGATTCTCTCGCCGCTTTTTCGCAGAGCCTGGACGCCGCCAGGGGAAGGCTTGCCGACGCGTCTGACGTGGCCCGCCGGATACTGGCCAAGGAGATAGCCCGCAAGGAGGAGATGATTCCGGCCAAGGAGAAGGAAATCGCCGATGCTTCTTCGGCCCTGGCCGACATGGAGATGGACCTTCTCATGGAGGGAAAGGTCGTGGACAGGAAGCTTCTGCGCCAGGCCTCGGCCGCCGCGCCGACGTTCTCATTCAGGCGCAATGCCCTCGGACAGGACCTCCAGATGCAGGTGTTGGAGGCCAAGCCGCTGTTCGACTATTCTTTCCAGATATTGCCCGAGGGACGCTTTGCCGAGGACGATACGCTGCCGGAAGGAATTGTGTATCAGATACAAATGTTCACAAAGAGCAGTCCTGCCACCGTGGCTGAACTAAAGGGAGTAAGTCCCGTGTTCTGCCGTTCTGCGCAGGGGCGCTTTGTCTATTCTGCCGGCATATTCAGGTCCTATTCCGATGTGCTGGACAATCTCAACAAGGTCAAGAAGGCCGGGTTCAAGAAGG
The DNA here is from genome assembly GCA_017479265.1 of Bacteroidales bacterium. Classification (GTDB taxonomy): domain Bacteria; phylum Bacteroidota; class Bacteroidia; order Bacteroidales; family UBA932; genus Cryptobacteroides. Next base: position 65,101 of record JAFVCK010000041.1, read on the forward strand.
CTTTCATTATGGCGTTCCGCGGCGGGGAGCAGATTTCCGTGGGAGAGGCCCGCAAGGCCGAGACCGTGAAGGAGGGCAGCTATCAGGTGAGGATTATCCCTGCCGACGGCAAGTCGCTGGGGTCCGCCGCTCTTTCGCTGATACGTTCACTTACTTCCGTGGAGGTGGTGCGTACCACTGAAGGCGGGGGCGTTTCGTTCCTGCTTGGGCCATATACGGAAAAGGCACAGGCTGATTCCATAGCCGGTGCCATTAAAAATTCCACCTCCCACGAGGCTTCCGTAGAGGAATTGTAGAGTCTTAGAATCGGACGGCAATTCCGGCTCCGCCCGCCATGGGCACGAGGGTCACCTGCATGTCGGGCCCGGGAGCATTGTTGACCTTGTCCACCAGGCCGTTAAGCTTGCGGCTGTTAACTGCCAGAAGGGGTATTCCCGTGCCAAGGGCCGCAACTCCGAGACCGGCGACTACAAGGCCGCCTACGGCAATGGGGGTTCCTGCCTTTGCACCTTGGCTGCCACCCTGCTGGGCAGCGTTCTGCGAACTTTCCTTACCGCCTACGGACCCTACCACGGCTCCTGTGGTGGCACCAATGGCCGCTCCGAACAAAGATGTAACTCCGCCGACCAGTGCCGTTCCAAGACCTAAGGCCGTCGCTACGCCGCCGCCGATTGTGAGTCCCATACCGACAGCGCGTGTGGTGGAATACTGCTTCCACAGGGCATTGAGGTCTTCGCCGGCATAATTGGCGAGAACATCTGCCTTGGCGGCTTCGGTAAGGGCGGTTCCGTCCGCCAAAAGCTTGGAGCCTTTACGGGTAAAGTTGCCGGCATCGGCATATTGCGCATAAGAAGCAAGGGCAAATACCATTGCCAGCAGTGCTGTCGTGATTATCCTTTTCATCTTCTCATTCCTTAGTGTTCGCAAATGTCGGCAATTTGCATCAAAATCGCAAACATTCCCGATGGGAATAATGCTATTATTGCTAACTTTGCCGTGTTAACGTTATTTGTATCATGACACTTGTCTGGGATTTGAGCATAAGGCTAGTCGGTGCCGCGCTGATTGGTGCCGCCATTGGATATGAAAGGGAACTGCGGGCGAAGGGCGCAGGAGTGAGGACCCATGTGCTGGTAGCCCTCGGTGCGGCCTTGTTCATGGTAGTTTCGCAGTTCGGATTCGAAGGGGCGGATAAATTCGATGCCGCCCGTGTCGCCGCCGGAGTAGTGAGCGGCATAGGTTTCCTCGGTGGAGGCTTGATAATCAAGAAGAACCATATAAGCGGCCTTACCACCGCCGCTGGCCTGTGGGTCACAGGTGCATTGGGCCTGGCCATGGGCTCCGGGATGTACATTGTCTCGGGGGTTACGGCAGTGATGGTGCTGCTGGTGATGGAATGCCTGTCGTTCTATAAGTTCAAGTTTGGCATAAAGGAAGTGGATGCCGTTTTCACCTCAACCGACGAAAAAGCTGTCAGCAAGGCACTTGAGTCATTTGGAAAACATGTGAAGCACTTTTCCCTGTCCAAACAGAACGGCGTTTTCCGCCTGGATACCGCTTTGGTATTCCCAAAGAAAATGCAGCCCTTCGAGGTGCTGTCCAGGCTGGAATCCATCGAAGGAGTTGAACTGGAGAGCATGGAATAAGAAACTGTTTTTCAAAACATCGGCAAAATATTGCGATTTGCAAAAATTGTTGTATCTTTGCAGTCCAATCGGGAAATCGGTTTCGACAATCCCTTCCGGAGAGGTGGGTGAGTGGCTGAAACCAGCAGTTTGCTAAACTGCCGTACGGGTAACCGTACCACGAGTTCGAATCTCGTCCTCTCCGCAAAGATTGCAGCTCAGCGCACAGCGCTGGGCTGTTTTGGTTTGTGCCGTCAGGCAAGCTCGCTTGTCTGGCGGCACAAGACAAAACTGCCGGAGGGCCGAAGGCCCGATAGCTGCAACCTTTGAGCACGGTCCCCCCGGGAGGGCAAGAGATGTCGGAGGGCGCAAGCCCGACGAAATCTCGCCAGCACAGAGCATGCAAGAGAGAGCGCGAGCGCAGGGAGCGGAATCTCGTCAGCCCGCACAGGTACATATCTTCAATATGGTCTCGCATATCACTTCCGGCAAGAATAAGAATTCCAAATTATCTCCGGAATTTGGCAAAGAATCGTCGCGTGAAAATCCCGTTTTAGATGCTTGACGAATCCGCTTGAAGCCTGGTAATGATAACGTTAGCATCCTGAGCTTCCATGAGAGACACGGCAAACCATTTCTTGCCAAGGTCTTTAATCGAGGCCCCCACATGATATACCCGATCGTCGATGATAAGGAATCGGTCGTGCGACTTGTTGAATACCTGTACCGGGATGGGCGGGTACTGCGCATCGTGCTTGGCGATATCCAAGGAAAGCTGCCGGGATATTTTCTGGGTATAGATGAAA
>JAFVCK010000042.1 GCA_017479265.1 Bacteroidales bacterium
GCGTAAGCCATCCGAAATCTATGAAAAACTTCTCAGGGGTAAGCCGCGGCGGCTGGGGCAGAATGCCCCATTGAGCCGAATGTTGAAAATAAAACTAAAAAATGCTCGGTTTTTACCGGCTAAAACAGGCTTTCTATCCGAAATATGCCGAAATTATTGCTGGATCAAAAAAATATTCGTAGATTTGCAATAGTCATTGTTATAGTGACATCTAGCAAATTATTGAACAGGTATCCAGCCCTAACCGGATACCTGTTTGCTTTCAAAAAAGACATATATTCTTAGCCAAGGGGAGGTACTGAATCAAGGAGGCTCGTTGTTCTTACAGCTAGAATGACTATAACAATGAAAATCAGAAGAACAAGACCCAGAATTGTTCGGATCTCCACTAGGGTGGAGGTTGTCAGGCTTGTCAAGGTTCGCTCTTATAAGAGAGTGCGCAATGGCAAGATTGAGAGAGTCAAAAGTCACTACCGTAAGTATTAGGGTACTGAAAGTAGTTTGAGTGATTAGGCTCTGCCGAAAGGCGCTCTGCTCTATCCCCTTGGCTTTTTATCCAGCATTGTCAGCAAGTAAGCGTGGTTTTCGGGCGTGGAGGCCAAGTGGCTGGTTGTCAGCGAAATGAGGGGTAAGATGGGCTTTTTATCCGAAATATGCCGGAATCATTGCTGGATTAAAATATTGTTCGTAGATTTGGTTTCAGAATTAAGGAACATGGAGAATACAATCAACGAGGATAAGAAGTGGAAGGTGCTGTCTTCCGAGTATCTTATACGGAGGCCGTGGCTGACGGCACGCCGGGACGTGGCCCAGCTGCCGGACGGACGCATCAATTCCGAGTACTATGTACTTGAATACCCCGACTGGGTGAATGTCATAGCATTGACAGAGGACGGGCATCTCGTGATGGAGAGGCAGTACAGGCACGCCCTTGGCAACACCTGCTACGAGCTGCCTTGCGGCGTGATGGAAAAGGGTGAAACGCCCCTGCAGGCCGCTCAGAGAGAACTTCTCGAGGAGACAGGTTATGCCGGCGGACAGTGGGAAGAATGGATGGTCCTCTCCCCCAACCCGGCCACCTCAACCAATCTGGCCCACAGCTTTGTCGCCCGTGGCGTAAAGAAAGTCTCAGGCCAGAACCTCGACGCTACGGAAGACATAGAGGTATATCTCCTTGAGCAGGAATATGTAAAGGAACTGCTGGAGAACAACCAGATTCTCCAGGCCCTGATGGCCGCCCCGCTTTGGAAATTCTTCAGCAGCGGCAGGTAGCGGACACAAAAGACCGAAGCAACGCCGCAAACAGGGGATGGCTATATAACTAAAAAAACCGCCGCAGACAAAGACTCCGCGGCGGTTATCGCATCTAATAAACAATGTTACTCTACGGGAACAACGCCCTCGGCAGTAACTTTAAGATAGTACTCGGCCACGCCCTCTGTGAATGTAATGTCATAATCAGCAAGCTGCGTACCTGCTCCGTCGTTGAAGATAAGATGGAGAGATTCTCCAATGATATCTTCGCCATACTCGAAAGCCTTGTAGGTAACGCCTCCGACTTCCTTTTCCGATGCAGGAGCAATACCGGGCCATGCAGCACCTACCGTACCGACCTCGTCCTTCCAGATATAGAGATAAAGGGCATCCCAGCCGGTAGCATTCTCGGCATAGACGGTTACCGCCACGGGAGCAGCCTCAGTGAGTGTCACATAGAACTTATATCCATCGGGGATGAACTTGAGGTGATACTCGCCTGCAGCGGGGAGGGTAATATCGGTGTTGTCAGCACCCCACAGGCCATATTCACTGCCGTCGGCAGGGACCGGACTTGTTGCCTCACCGGGCTGTCCTGCCTCGGCATGAACCTCGGTCTCAGTGCTCCAGAGACCGTCCTGACGCAGTTTGAACTTGTCGCCTGCAGCATAGGTGATATCGACTTCCCAGACACCCTCGGATGTCTCTTCCATCCAGATATCGGTGTCCCAGTCGCCACCAAGTCCGACTACGGACCACTTGCCGGTATTGTCGGCTACATCGTTCTTGTCGATGAAGGTCAGGTTGCCGCCGTTCTCCCAATCAGTGATGGAGATAGTGAACTCCACAGGGCTTGCAGGTACGGGAACGACCTCTTTCTTGACCACGATTTCGGCTGTGTATGCCTTGCCGGAAGCAAGGGCTGTAGGAGCGGAAAGGGTGTACTCTACGACGCGGCCCTTGTTGGTTGCGACGGTGAGTTCAAGCTGGACGGTCTGGGGAACCAGAATGGCCACGAAGCCCTGTCCGCCGTTGCCCGCCTGTGCAGCACCGGCCTTGACTGCGGCCTTGTTGGTGCCGGCGGTCACGGCAGCGCCCTTAAGGTCTGCGCTTGCATCTATGGCCAGAGGAGCAATCTCGATGGATTTTACTGCATCCTCGGTGTCCTCGCAGGAGGCCATGATGATGAGCTTGGAAAGGACATGCTTGAGGTTGAATGCTACGGTGCTGCCGGCAGCGACATTGACATAGGATGCCAGCAGGTCGGAAGCCTGATAGTTGGCATAGGTGGTCTGGTCGGTCTGCACGGTAAAGTTGCGCGTAGTAGTCGCAAGGGTGGCATCGTAAGGCATATAGGCCACGAAATCTGTCCTCTCGGTCTGGCCCTCGACCCACATGATGTCGGTATCAGGGGTAAGGGTGGTACCGCTGACGGTTCCCCTGACGTTGGCAGCATTGATAGGAGCCAATGCGAAAATACCCACCTGGTCGCCGGCCTCGAAGGCAGCGTCAGTCGCCTTGGAGTACTGGTCCATGGACACCGTGAAATTCACATGGTCCTTGGGGCGGTCGGAGTCAACGCCTCCCCTGCGGCAGGGAACTGCCGCGAGGGAAAGCATTGCCAGAGATATTGATAATATTCTTTTCATGTCTCAGAATATTTTACTCAACAGGAGTCACACCTTCTGCACTCACAACGAGGTAGTACTCGGTCACACCCTCTGTGAATGTAAGGTCATAATCGCCAAGCTGCGTACCTGCACCATTGTTGAAGATAAGGTGGAGAGACTCTCCGACGACTTCTTCGCCAAGCTCAAAAGCCTTATAGGTGACACTCTCAATCTCCTTCTCGGAAGCAGGGGCAACACCGGGCCATGCAGCACCAACAGTACCGACACCGTCCTTCCAAGTATAGAGGTAAATGGAATCCCAGCCTGTGGTGTCCGACACATAAACAGTGACTGCGGCAGGAGCAGCAGGAGCAGCCTCGGTAAGGGTAGCATAGAACTTATATCCCTCGGGAATGAATTTGATATGATACTTACCTGCTACAGCGAGGGTGATATCGAGGTTGTCTGTACCCCAGAGGCCATATTCGCTGCCATCTCCGGGAACAGGAGCAACGGCAGTATTGGGCCTTCCGGCCTCCACATCCCATGAGCCGTCCTTGCGGAGCTTGAAGCTGTCGCCGGCTGCGTAGGTAATGTCAGCCTCCCAGACACCTTCGGAAGTCTCGGTCATGGCGATGTCGGTATCCCAGTCGCCGCCGAGGCCTATTACGGCCCATACTTCGGGAACCTCATCCTCGCTGACGAAGCCGAGGTCTTCGGAGACATCCTCCCAGTCACCTACGGTAAGGGTGAAATTGACCTCTCCGCCGGGGACTACAGGCTCAGTGCTGTCATCAACGGTGATGGCTGCGCTGTAGGACTTGTTGGCCTCGAATGTGAAAGCCTGGGCAAGGACGAACTTGTAGGAGGTCTCGCCCATGACTATACGGATAACGGGCTGCATCTTTCCGGGGAATACAAGGAGGCGATAGATGCCGGCTGTAGCGGCATCAGGGGTGGCGGCGACAGTGGTGACCGCCTCGGCGGCGACAATTTCGCCGCTGAGGACGTTGATGTTGCCGCTGGCCTTCACGTCATCTACATAGACGGCGTCGATGGCAGCACCCTCGATCTTGTTGGTGACAGTAATCACGATGTTGGAGAAGGGGTGCTTGAAGTTGAGTGCTACAGTCTCCTCGGGGGTCACGTTGGGAGCCGAGGCTACGAGAACTGAAGATGCATAGGCATAATCCTGGTTGTCACCGTAGTTGAGGTCATAGTCGATGGAAGCTGAGCTCTGCTCCTCGGGATAGGTGGCACCGAAGGAAGTCTTTGCGGTCTGGCCGTCCTGCCAATAGAGCTTGTTGGCGAGGGTGACGGAGGTACCTGCCACGACACCGGTCTCCTGCTTGTCGATAGGAGCGCCTGCGAAGATGTTGATAGTCTTGCCTTCAAGGGCTGTCTCTCCAGCCTTCATGGTGAAGGTGTTGACATTGGTTGTAAAGCGGACCTCCTGACGGCCGGTAGCGACCCTCTGAGGCTGGGCTTCACGGTTGCATGCTGCAAGAGCGAGCACGCCGAGTGCGATTGCAAATAATTTTTTCATGATAATGATATGTTTATTCTGTTGTTACTACAAGTTTATTGTCTGCGGGGTTGAAAGTAATGGTCACTTCGCCGGCGACAGGGGTCCAGACCTCTTCTGCCACGGTTGCAAGCCTGATGTTGTAGCCATTGGCGAGAGTGCCGTAGTCGTATGCTATGTTCATCTGCTCGCCTTCGCTCCAGAGGCCCCATTTCGCTGTCCAGTTGACCTTGAATACGAGGAAGCCGCGTGCGGAATCGTCTTCGCCTGCAAGGCTCTCGTCATAGGTGACGGTGATGGAATACTTGCCGTCCTCACCCTTTGTCATCTGATAGTCTTCAGCCCATGCGGTCTCGGGCTTTGTACCCTGGTAGATGGTACCGGAGACATAGAGGGCATCCGTAACATCCTCATAGGCAAGAGCTTCGCCTGCGGACTCCCAGTCGGCGACGGTGAAGGTGAATGCCACTTCTTCGCCATCCTCGATAACGGGAGTGCTGTCGGTGAGGGTCAGGTTGACGGTGTATGCCTTGTTGGCCTCGAAGTTGACTGCTGCGGGAAGTGCGAACACGAAGGTCTTCTCGCCGGCGGTTACACTCAGCACGGGCTTTGCGCTCTGGGGAAGGATGATGGCCTCGAATGCGCCGCTTTCCTGGGCGATGGTGGTAACGGAAGTCTTGTCAGGGCCAAGGACCACCTTGTCCTCTGCGAGGTCGATGGTACCGCTGATTACCAGGCCGTCGAAAACGGGTGCTGAAACCTCAGGAGTGCCCTCAAGCTGGTTGTCCACGGTGACGGTAATCTTGGCGAAGGGGTGCTTGAATGCCAGGGCAACGGTGGTCTCGGGAGTCACATCCTTTGCAAC
>JAFVCK010000043.1 GCA_017479265.1 Bacteroidales bacterium
CTCATTTTCTATGGCCCTTTCCGGCCATCTTCTGCATCCTCATCGGTTACGAAGCACCGGCTTCGCGCCCTCTTCGGATTTGAAGCTGACTCGAAAATGGCTCATATAAAATTTCGGCAACCATTTCAAAACAGCTTCTAAGTCTTTTCATTATTCAACCTTGAAGAGTGAAATACCGGAACCGCAACCGGCGGCAGCGATATAGACCTTGCCGTCTATGACGCGGACAGCGGCGTCGCAGATACCGTTGGCATCCTTCTGACCGGCCTTTCCGAGATTGTCGATATCAGGGTCGCCGAGGCCGAACTTATAGGAATGCTCTGCGATGGGGTTATTGAGGATGCTTTCCTTGAAGTCGGGCTGGGTGAGTTCGAAAACCCTGATTCCGGAATCCTGGAAGCTGTTCTCACGGAACGCAAACACTGCATACTCGCTGCCGTTGACCTCGAAGAAATTGAAGCCGTGGTTAGGGCTGCCGAAGTTGTTGTCCTTGTCGGTAGCGGCGACCTGCGTGAATGTATTGCCTTCCCTCTTCATGACGATAGGATAGCCGGTACCGCACCACAGATAGTCTATGTCGCTGTACTTGACGAGCTTGGCACCATTGCCACCCACAGTTGAACTAAGTCCGCCGTTCTTGAGGTCGGCCTTTATGAAAGTAGTGCTGACCTTGCCGTCTGTAACAGGGAATATGTAAGCAGCTCCGGATGCCCAGGATACGCTGCAAATTTCACCCTTCTGCCATGTACCAAAGAAGGTGATACGGTCGCCAATACGCTCGCCTATGGAAGAGAAAGGTACATCGAGAACAAGTTCGGGAGCAGCCGTGGGAGAGGTATAGGAATAAACCTGGAACTTGTGGGCGGCACCCATTGCCATGGTGCAGACAAGAAGGCGGGTGCCGTTGCCGTCGGGTGCTATTGCCAGACCTGCGGTCTTGTGCTGTGCGGGAATATCGGAAGGAACGGACATGGAAATGACATTGTCAGGGTCGGCGATGTCTATTGCCCACACCTTTGCCAGATAATCTCCTGCCGTACCTGCATCGGACTCGGTGGCTGCAAGATACACATATTTGTCATCGAGGGCCACATTGCGGTCCCAGTTGCCCTTAATGCTCCAGTCGAAGCCGAGCTTTTCCGTGTACCAGGTGTCGGTGACGGAAACAGGAGCGACATAGTGTCCCCAAACCCTTGAGATGGAGGACAGTCCGCTGGTCTCGGCCTTGATGAGGAACTCCTCCTCACCGTCCTGCACGGCAATCTTCACGCCGTTGAGCTTGTCGCTGAAATCTACAGCGTCGCCGCTCTCGAAAGGCTGGCCGTTGGCAGTTACTACAGCACCCTCGGGAGACACCTCATACTCGACGGTGATGGCGGTAAGGTCGGTACCGTTGTCGAACCTCAGAGTCTGCTCGGCGGAGGTAATGTCATATCCGCCCACGATAAGGCTGATGAAATGAGGAATCTCGGCATCAACTTCAACGCCCATCGTCCACTTGTCCCATTTGCCGGAATCGGTCGAGCCCTTTCTCTTGAAGACTATCTCCTGGGTCTTGCTGTCTGAATAGTCGTAAGGGTTGACATAGTCGGCCTCGATGTCCGTGGGCAGTCCAATAAACTCGACATCAAGGGCCTTGGCCTCGTCCTTGTCGGCGTATGCCAGGGAGATTATGACTTTCTTTTCAATAATGGAGATTTCGTACTCGAAGTCGCCGGCAACGTCTATGTTGCGGCTAAGAAGAACGACCGAGACCGGCTCTTCGGGAGTACCGGGGTCGACAGAAGGATTCTCAGAAGGCTCCTTGGATGGCTCCTTGGAAGGATCTGGATTTGTACCGGAATTATCCGGCTTGCAGGCTGCGAAGGTCAGCAGGGCAGCCGCAGCAAACATAAGAATCTTTTTCATAAGCGTTGTTATTGAATTATCTTCTCATTCTGAACAATATTTCATAATGCTTGGAATCGCCGTTGGCGGCCACCACGTCTATACCAACTGAATGGTTGGCAAGGTCCCAGATGCCTCCCAGGCCTCCGGGGACGGGATTTCCTTCCTCGTCGTATGCCTTGAGCGAAGCCGTAGCAGGTATAACCGCCTCCAGGCGGCAGCGTGAGAGGGTCGTGGCATTGTACAGAGCGGGGTCCCTGGGGAAGAAGAAGGTTCCCTCCCCGGTCTGGGCATCAAGATTGCCCGAAAGCACGTCGAAACTGTTGTACAGGGCCATGTTGCTTTCGTCGTAATATACATATACGGTGAGCGCAGACAGGTCGCAGGCACTGTCGTCCTTGGGCATCACCAGGTTGCGGCAACCTGTCAGCACAAGAGCCGCAAACACTATATATAACAATTTCCTTACCATCCTGTATTCTGCTTTGCAAGTGTATTGTTGCTTATTTCGCTCTGGGGCAGGGGGAAACGGTCGAAACGCTCCGGATAGCGGCGCTCGCCCATGTCGCAGGACACGCTCGAAGCCGTATCGTCCTTCCACAGCACGCCCGTGTATTTCTTGCCGTCAAGAACGGAGGCCGCCCTGCCGGTGCGGCGGAGGTCCCAGAACCTGTGGCCCTCGAAGCAAAGCTCGGTGGCCCTCTCCTTGAGAATCAGGTCCATGGCCGTCTCCAGCGAAGTCACGGCGGGGGTGAAGACATCGTCACGACCGAAACGCACCTTCCTGAGGTCGTTTATGCAGTCGAATACTCCGGTGAAATCATCCTCCTGCGCAAGACATTCCGCGTAGATAAAGACTATCTCGGCATAGCGGAACTCTATCCAGGGCTGGTAGGAACCGTTCAGGACATAGTCCAGGTTGCTTTCGTCCAGCAGTTTACGCATATAGTAGCCCGTCACGGAATTGCCCGGAGTCTTGACCGTTCCGTAAGGGAAATACTTCTGGTCTATTCCGCCTTCATGGCACTCCAGGGGACGGCCCTTCCAGAGCGCTCCGTTGTAGAGCACGCTTGCGGCCAGACGAGGGTCCCTCGCCGCCACGTTGGCATTGGTAATGAAGCGGTTGGCAGCATCAGTTACGTCGAAAGGAGTACCGTCGGCATAGTCGTAGCTGTCCACGAATTCCTGGGTGGGACCTGCGTATCCGCTGCCGTAACTGCCGCTGAGGCACACGTCTCCGGGCTGGGAATACTTCTGGTCGAAACTGTGGGTCAGCTTGGCCGAGGCATAGCGGTAGGCCAGTATGACCTCGGGGCTCTCCCCGGTGAAAATGTTGGAGTAGTCATCGTCCAGGCCGAACCTTCCGCCGGACATAATCTGCTCGCAGGCTTTCTTGGCAATGTCGTAACGCCTGGCGTAGAGCATTTCCCTTGCCATCAGGGCGTAGGCCGCATACTTGTCCAGCCTTCCCGAGGCCTCGCCTGGCAGATTCTCCGCGGCGAAGCTGACATCCTCGTAGATAAGGTCCCAGGTATCTGATACAGAAGCCCTTGCCTTGTTCTTGGAAGATGTGTTCATCTGCTGGATGTCCGTATAAAGTATGGCCCCAAGGTCGTCCTTCTCGGAGGCGTGCGAGCGCATTATGAGGAAATAGCAGTATGAACGGAAGAAAAGGGCTTCGGCCTTGAGAGGGTCCTTGTCCTCTATGGAACTGCCCTCAAGGTTGTACAGGAACTCGTTGAGCCTGCGTATCCAGCCGTAGCAGGTGGTCCAGCAGTCGAAATAGTTCTGGCTGGTGCTCTGCTTGCCATCGACGGTCATTATGAGGTTGGGGTCGCCGGCTCCCTCGGCGGTGCTGCTGTACTTGAGCATGTCGGTGAGGCCGTCGGACATGGCGGAATTGCTGCCGCCAAGGGCATTGGAGCCGAACTGTCCGAAATTGGAGATTATCGGATAGAAGGAATTGAGATACAGCCTGGCGTGCTCCGCCGTCTTCACTCCGTAGGACACGTCGTACTTGTTGTAAGGGGTGAGATCGACTGCGTTGCAGGCGACTAACAAACTGGCAGCCAGTATTATGCAAATCTTTTTCATAGCGTCAGAATGTTATGTTTATACCGGTGGAAAAGACCCTCTGCTGAGGATAATAGCCGTTGTTCACGCTCGGGGCCTCGGGGTCTATTCCCATCTTGGACAGGGCGGAGAAGGTCAGCAGGTTGTTGCCGCTGATGTAGATGCGGAGGCTGCTGACGAAGAATTTCCTCGTAAAGGAAGCTGGAAGGGTGTAGCCAATCTGAGCGGTCTTGAGACGCAGATAACTCGCATCCCTGCGCCAGAAATCGCTGGCCACGGCATTGTTGGAGTTGGAACTCAGGCTGAGGCGGGGATACTGCGCCCCGGGGTTGTCCGGAGTCCAGCTGCCCTCGACAAGATACTTGGGAGGGTTGCTGCCCCACTTGAAGACCTGGGTGTAATATGTGCCGTCGCTGTATCCGAGGGCCGAATAGGTACCGCAGAGCATTATGTCGGTGGATGCGGCCCCCTGGAAGAACACTGACATGTCAAGCCCCTTCCAGGATGCGCCCAGGTTGAGACCGAACATATATTCGGGAATCTGCGAGCCGGCTATCCAGGTCCTGTCCTCGGCGGTTATACGGCCGTCGCCGTTGAGGTCCTTGTACTTTATGTCGCCCACGCGGACTCCGCTGCTGGTCTTGGGGCTGAGGGCCAGGTCCGTCTCGTCAAGATACAGCCCTTCGGACACATAGCCGAGGACTGCGCCGAGCGGATGACCCACCTTTCTCTGCCAGGAAGGGATGTTGTCGCTGTCCGTGGTGCTGACATAACGGTTGCGTGCGAAAGAGACGTTGGCGCTGATATCATAGCGGAAGTCCCCTATCCTGTTGCTGTGTCCGAGGACTATCTCGAAGCCGCGCACGTCCACCACGCCGTCATTGATTATGGAGGAATAGTTGCCTCCTATGGACGGGGGCTGCTGCCCGGCCTGGGACTGCAGGATATCGGTGGTAACCTTGTAGAATGCGTCTCCCTCGAAGGTCAGCATGCCGTTCCAAAGGGAGAAGTCCAGACCGGCGTTGTATGTGGTCGTGGTCTCCCAGCTGATGCCGACATTGGGCACGGCGGTAGTGGAAAGACCCTGCCAGGGGGTGCTTCCGAGCACTACCACCGGCTTGGTACTCAATGCTATACCCTGCACATAGAGGAAGTCTGAGATGTTGTCGTTGCCGAGTATGCCCCAGGAAGCGCGGAGCTTGAGGTTGTCCAACCATCCCCTGCTGCCTTCCATGAAGCCTTCTTCCGAGAGCCTCCATCCCAGGGAAACGGCGGGGAATATGCCCAGCCTGTGACCCTTGGCGAACTTGGCCGACCAGTCGCCGCGAACCGATGCCTGGAGCAGGTACTTCTGGTCGTAGGACCAGTTGGCCCTCAACATAAGTCCCTGATGGCCATAATCTTTATGGCTGCCCGTAGGAGTGTTTGGTATGACCTCCGTGGCAAAGTCCAGGTCGGGGATTTCGGTAATGGCCATGTTCTGCTTGCCGGCGGAGAATATCCTGGTGTTGGTGCCGCTCTGCTCCCACACGAGGTCGGCGCTGAGCTCATGCTTGCCGAAGGTGCCTTCATAGCTGAGCTGCAGCATGTCGGTATAACGGGTGAACAGGGTGTGGCTGTCGGTGAGCTCGTTCACTCCGGAAGCAAGGTGGGGCGAATTGCCTGGAGTCAGGCTGACGAATCCCTTCTCATTCACTGAGCCGTACTGGGGAGTAGCCTGGGGATAAGGGAGGAAGAGCTTCTTGCTCAGGGTATTCTGAATGTCATAGCTCAGCATTCCCCTGAGTTTCAGGCCCTTGATTATGGAATACTCCAAGGTCGCCGCGGTCTGGACGAAACTGTTGTCCTTGTCGTTGAATCCGGACTCGTCCCTCGCGAGGACAGGGTTCTGGTAGCCGACATAGGTGCCGTCGGGAAGACGGGGGTTGACCACGGGCTTGGCCGAAATGGCGTAGAACACTATGTTCTTGTAGCCGTATTCGGCACCTCCGTTGTCAAGGGACGCGGTAGGGTCTGATGCACCCGCCGAGACTCCCGGCTGATGGCGCTTTTCCACTCGGCCCGACACGTCCAGCTTGAGCGTAAGCTTCTGTGTGATATTGATATCCAGGTTGGAGCGGAGGTTGTATCTTTTGAACCAGACATTGTCTATGATACCGTCCTGGCCGAGGAAACTGGCCCCGACGAAGTAGCGGACATTGTCCGTGCCGCCGGAAACGCTGAGGTTGTGGTTGTGGCCTATGGCGGCCTTCTTGAACACCAGCGACAGCCAGTCGGTGTTGGCGAACAGGCCCTGCGGGTCCACCGCATCTCCGCGCACATAGCGGATTTCGTCATCGGTGAACTGCCTTGCCGTACCGTCCAGGTCGGAGGCCATGTTATGCCACTTTATGTACTCGTTGCCGTCCAGCAGGTCCAGCATGTCGGAGTTCTGCGAAATGGTGAGGGCTCCGCTGTAGTTGACCACGGCCCTGTCCTTGCTGCCTCGCTTGGTGGTGACAAGTATGACTCCGTTGGCTCCGCGCACGCCATAGACGGCGCTGGAGGCCGCGTCCTTCAGGACTGTAATGGTGGCTATCTCGCTGGGGTCCAGGTTGGAAAAGTCCCTTTCCACTCCGTCCACCATCACCAGAGGGGTGGAATTGCCCGTCGTGGAAATGCCCCTGATGTAAATCTGCGAGTCATTCTCTCCCGGGAGTCCGGTAGTCTGGCGGGACACCAGGCCGGGGAGCTTGCCGCCCAGCATGGAGGACACGTTGTCGGTAGGAGCCTTGGTCAGCTTTTCTGCCGAAATGGCGGCCACCGAACCTGTCAGCATCTCCTTTTTCTGGGTGCCGAAGCCTATGACGACAATCTCGTCCAGAGCGAAGGAATCATCTTTCAACACTACCGCCATCACCTGCCCGTTCCACTGAAGCTCGAGAGTCTCGCAGCCAATAGATGAGAAAATAAGCGTGCTGCCCTTTTTCACTCCGTCCAGGACGAAGTGTCCGTCAGCATCCGTAACGGTGCCGGTGGTGGTGTTCTTGACCTGCACCCCGGCGGCAATCAGAGGGTCTCCCCTCTGGTCCTTGACCGTACCCTCGGCCCGGCTCTGGGCAAATGCCACAGCACATACCAGAAGGCCCGAAAGCAACAGTGCCAAATGTTTGATTCCCATATAGTTATTCGTGAGATTCAAAGCGCTTTTCCGCCAATTCCTTCCACTTCGTACCCGGCCGCCCGTAATTGGCGTAAGGATAAATCGATATGCCTCCTCTCGGAGTAAAGAATCCGGTAACCTCAATATATTTGGGGTCCATCAGGGCGATGAGGTCTTTCATTATGGTATTGACCACATCTTCGTGGAAATCGCCGTGGCTGCGGAAACTGAAAAGGTACAGTTTCAGGCTCTTGCTTTCCACCATGCGTACATCGGGCACGTAGCTTATGCGAATCTCTGCAAAGTCCGGCTGCCCTGTTATCGGGCACAATGACGTGAACTCAGGGCAGTTGAACCTGACCCAGTAGTCGTTTCCCCGATGCATGTTCTCGAAAGTCTCGAGGATTTCGGGATTGTAGTCCTGGCTGTAAACTGTCTTCTTGCCAAGCAGCTGAAGACCTTCATTTTCTCTTGTCATAGCTTATTCTCCTGCTTCCTTGAGTCTTTCCGCGTTCTCGGCAATCTGCAGCTGGTCTATGCACTCCTGGATGTCGCCGTCCATGAAGACGGGCAGGTTGTACATGGTCCAGTTGATGCGGTGGTCGGTGACGCGGGACTGGGGATAGTTGTAGGTACGTATCTTGGCCGAACGGTCGCCGGTGGAGACCATTGTACGGCGCTTGGAGGCTATCTCGTCCAGATATTTCTGGTGCTCCATGTTATACAGGCGGGTACGGAGTTCCTCCATTGCCCTGTCGAGGTTCTTCAGCTGGGAACGCTCCTCCTGGCACTGGACCACTATTCCTGAAGGGATATGCGTCAGACGCACGGCGGAATATGTGGTGTTCACGCCCTGTCCGCCGGGACCGGAGGCGCAGAATAGGTCCTTGCGTATGTCGGCAGGATTGAGCTCTATGTCAAACTCGCCCGCCTCGGGGAAAACGGCCACGGAAGCCGCCGAAGTCTGTATCCTGCCCTGGGTCTCGGTCTGGGGGACACGCTGCACGCGGTGCACTCCGGACTCGTATTTCATGACTCCATAGACACCGTCGTTGTTGCTGGAGAGCTTGAACACTATCTGCTTGAAACCGCCGGCAGTACCGGATGCCTGGTCGCTGACTTCCAGCTTCCAGCCGCGTTTCTCAGCGAATTTGCTGTACATCCTGAAGAGGTCGCCGGCGAATATGGCCGCCTCGTCGCCGCCGGTACCGCCCCGGATTTCGACCATGGCGTTCTTGCCGTCGTCGGGGTCGGCGGGAATGAGAAGCAGCTTGATGTTCTGCTCCATCTCGGGGAGCCGGGGCTCTATTTCGTTTATCTCCTCGCGGGCCATCTCGCGCAGGTCGTCGTCCTTCTCGTTGAGGAGTATGTCCTTGGCGGAAGCGAGTTCCTCTACCATTTTCTTGTACTCCAGACCGGCCGCTATTATGGGCTGGAGCTCCTTGTAGTCCTTGTTCAGCTGCACATATTTCTTCATGTCAGCCATTACCGCAGGGTCGGACAACTGGTCCTGCAGGGATTTGTATTTGTCCTGAAGCGACAGGACCTTTTCCAAAAGAGTATTGTTTTCTGCCATTTTTCTAAATTGATTCGGAGTTAATGTTGCCGGTTCATGATAAATTGAATGACAGCGTTATATGACTCCGAGATTCTTCACGTAGCACCTTCTTCTCATATACAGTTCGCTCACTCCGTACTTGGCCCAGACATTCACCGCGATGTTGGTCTCTATCTGCGGATTGGAAAGGGCCCATTTCGCGCCGATGGCGCGATAACGCTCGGACATCTTGCTGTGGAGTATGGCCGAAATGCCGGTGTTCTGCCAGCGGGGCACGGCTCCGTTTATCATGAGGTCCATGAGGGTGTAGTTGCGCAGGGACTTGAGAATATGATACCATCCGAAGGGGAAAAGCCTGCCCCCGGCCTTCTGCAGGGCCTTGGAAATGTCCGGAATCGTTATTGCGAAAGCGGCCAAGTTGTCATCGGAGTCCAGGATCAGGACGCTGGTACGGTTGCTGACGTAAGGCATGAACGAGGCCGCTTCCTCTTCTATCTCCTCGGGAGTGAAGGGCACGAAATTCCGCACCGCCCCCAAGAAACTCTCGTTGTATGCCTTGAAGAACTCATGCACCTTGGCCTTGTCCTTCTTGAGGTCGTCCAGATTGCCCTCGTGAAGGCCGTAACGCTCCATCAGCAGGCTTGCCATGCGGGTCATTTTCTCGGGAATGTCCTGGTCGGCCGACATCTTGTGCTCCAGCCAGTCGAACTCTTTCTCGTATCCGAGGGCGGAGACGAAGTCGTTGTAATACGGATAGTTATAGTAGGTGTTGAACACCGGGATATTCTCGAATCCCTCCACCAGCATGCCCTGCTTTCCGAGGGTGTTGTAGAACAGGGGTCCGTGGATTTCGTTCATTCCGTTCTCCCGGGCCCAGTCCTCGGCGGTCCCGAGCAGAAGCTTTGCCGCATCCATGTCTTCAATCACGTCGAACCATCCGAAACGGGCCCTCCGGGTCCCGTAGATGTCGTTGTAACGGGGATTTATCATCCCATGTATGCGCCCCACGACCTTGTCTCCATCCATTGCCAGCCACATCTTGTGATTGCAATAGCGGGCCGATGCGCAGTCCGTCAGGGACTTCTTCTGGTCCGAATGGAGGGCCGGGACATACTGGGGGCAGTTCCTGTACAGATGGTCCGGGAATTCAATGAACATCCTCAGGTCCCTTCCTGTCCTGACTTCTTTTATGCTATAATCAGCCATCGTACCTCCTGAATGCTATGCAGGCGTTGTGCCCGCCGAATCCGAATGAATCGGAAATACCTATCGTAAGGTCCGTGCGGAGAGCGACATTGGGGGTGTAGTCCAGGTCGCATTCCGGGTCGGGACAGTCAAGATGTATGGTGGGAGGAACCATGCCGTCACGTAGCGCAAGCACAGTTGCAACGGCCTCGGCGGCTCCTGCCGCACCGAACATGTGTCCCGTCATGGACTTGGTGGAACTGATATGGGCCTTCGGTGCGAAATCCCCGAGGGCGCACTTGAGGGCATTGGTCTCGGCCACGTCGTTAAGACGGGTGCCCGTACCGTGGGCATTGACGTAGAGATTGTCCTTTGAGGGGTCGAAGCCGCCCTGTTCGAGGGCAAGGCAAATGGCCCTTCCCTGGGTGGAACCGTCAGGCCTTGGAGCCGTCACGTGATAAGCGTCGCAGGTGTTGCCGTATCCCACCATTTCGGCGATGATGCCGGCCCCGCGCTCCAGAGCATGGTCCAGGGACTCCAGCACCAGCGCTCCGGCACCGTCTCCCATGACGAATCCGGCCCTGTTGGCATTGAAAGGCAGGGAGGCATAGTTGGGGTCCTGGGCACGCGAGAGGGCCTTGGCATTGGCGAAACTGGCTATTCCGAAAGGAATGGTGGCATTCTCGCAGCCTCCGGCAATAATGGCATCTGCATATCCGTAGCGTATGGCCCTGAAAGCCTCTCCAATGGAATTGGTGGAGGTGGCGCAGGCCGTCACCACATCAAGGCAGGGACCCTGGGCATTGTGCTTTATGGAAATCTGCCCGGCCGCGACATTGGATATCATGGTCGCTATGAAAAGAGGCGAAATCCATTGTCCGGAAGGGTCTTCTATCATTTTTGCCGTCTCCCTGTACTGCGCCTCGAAACCGCCTATTCCCGAGCCGATGTAAACGCCCAGGCGGCCCGGATCTATATTCTCTCCGCTGCAAAGCCCCGACTGGCGTACAGCCTGCCAGGCCGCCGCGGTGCCGTATTGCGTGAACAGGTCCTGCTTGCGTATGAAAGGCTTGTCCATCCCGTATTGCTCAGGATGGAAATCCTTGACCTTGCCGGCTATCTTCACGGGAAGGTCGTCCGTGGGGAACTCGCTGATGAAATCAATGCCGCAGCGACCGTTCCTCAGGCCCTCCCAGTATGTATCGATATCATTGCCCAAAGAGGAAATGATACCCATGCCGGTTACTACTACCCTTTTTACTTCCATAACATTTTTCTCAACTTGCAAATATACTGAAATTATCCGAAATTTCTTATATTTGCAAGCGCAATATTATGATAAATGATAAAGAGCCTTCCGACATACTTCCGCGACAAGTACACCTTGCTGGGCACGGTGACATTCACCGCATTCTTTTCGCTTCTGATTCTCATGCTCTGCATGCCTTTCCTCGGGAATGCATGGTTCGCCCTCGGAATAAACAAGGCTTTCGGGCTCACGGCAGGCTTCTATTTCACTTCCCTGGGCATTATCATAATCAGCAAATGGGTGATGTACCTGACCCGTGCGAAAGTCAACATGGACTATCTCGGATATGTGGGCTGGAACCTTGCCGAGACCATTCTGATTTGCATTCTATACACCGGAATTTCAATATACGGCCGGCAGCAGGGCATAATAGAGTACGAAAGCCATGGCCCGCTCTCCCTTTTCGCCAGCGCCCTCGTCTTCGCATTTATCTGCATAATAGTTCCTTACACGATTTCGGGACTGTTCTTTTCGCTGGTTGACAAGAACAAGACCATACGCCTTATGAACACCAGGGACGTGGTCACCGACCAGATAGCCGACAGCGAGACCGACAGCCGCAAGATTACCCTCTATGACAACAGCGGAGTGATGAAGCTGTCGGTGAGCGTCGAAAACCTGTATTACATAGAATCCGACGACAACTATGTAATCGTCTGGTATTCAGACAGCAGGGGCGCTATGAAAAAATACATGATCCGCTGCCGCCTCAAGACCATAGAGGAGAGTTTCAGGGGTTCTTCCCTGGTGCGCTGCCACCGCAAGTACATTGTCAACATGGACAAGGTCAAGGTGCTGCGCAAAGAAAAGGATGGCTACGAACTCGACCTCGAGAACGATGCCATCCCTCCTATTTCAATCACCAAAACCTACGCCGAGAACGTGCTCAGCAGGTTCGATGTCAATGCCTGACCTTGCCGGGGATTCTCTTTCCTCCCCTCCCCTCGGGCTTGGAGACCTTCCTGTAAGGAGAGGCCGAATGGCCCTGTGAAGATTTTGTCAGAGAAGAAGCCCTCCTTGAAGGAATCTTCCTTGCGGCCACGGAAACGGGATTGGTACTGGAGGATACCCATGTCATGGTCATGGGGAATGAAGGCAAATCCTTGGCGTATGTAAGGGCCTCTGTATTGTCCGCGTTGGACGAGAGGTCGGCATAGCGCATGGAGGTAAACTTGATGCGTCCGCCGTCGGCTTCAAGCCCCCTGACATCGGCCTTCCTGCCATCCTCTGAAAGGCTGGCGCAGGCTATGTCCGAGAGGAACTCATAGACATACTCGTTGCCTCCGTTGTAATACACACCCAGAAGGTAAACGGAATACGTTTCATTCCGGTATGTATAGGGATAGCCCATATACTGGACATAGAAATACATGTCTCCCGTAGCTCTGTCAAAGCGGGTTTCAAAGGCGAAATCCTTGGTGTATTTGGACACGTCGTCGCTGACGGCCGCTCCGCTTTCCCATCCTGACACCACGTATGCCACATTGGCCTCGGAACTGCTGACTACCAGAGGGAAACGTACCCTCGCGTCGCCGATTTCCCAGGTGCCGAGCCAGCGGTTGAATGCATCCGTGGGCTTCTCTTCTTCAATGAGGAAGGAGGCTTCGGACCAGCTGCCGGTGAGGTTGCCGGCGGCATCAAGGCCGAAGGCGTAGGCGGTCCAGGAGCCGCTGCGGAAGCGGTCGAACTGTATGTCAAGGTCGGGCTCGTAGTAAATCAGGTCCGCGAACACGTCCTTGTCGCCCATGCCGTCATAAATCTCGTCCACCACTCCGTTAAAGAAAGCCTCCATGCTGCCGCCATAATATTCCGTGATATATTCCGGATATGCGATATAGACATAATAACTGCCTGGAGAAGAGGTCTTTACGTTGATTATGTCAACATCCACCTGTGCGCCGTCCTCAACGATGGTCTGCCTGCCTTTATACTCCATTTTCCAGGTGTTGTCCTTCTTGAGTTCTATCGCCTGCGTCGTGAAAGTGAGGCTGGAATATTCTCCGCTCAGATTGCCTTTGGCATCCACGCCGTAGGCAATCGCTATCCATTTGCCCTCGCCCGCATCCAGGATGTCAAAGACCACGTCGGAGCTCCCCTGCAGAACATCGACGCTGCCGCCCTGCGAAGCGGACTCAAGGCTCGCGGCAATGAAGCTGTCCACGCTGTTATGGTATTTCAAAAGGAAGTCGTTGGCGCTCACAAGGTCCAGATACCAGGTCTTGGAATCAGTGGACTTAAGGTGCATGATGTCAACAACGTATGTGCCGGAATCCTCATACAGGACATCGCGTCCCGTATATGTTATGGTCCATGCAGGATTGTCGATAAAGGTGCTCTGCGGCTCTTCGGAAGGGATATCCTGACGGCCGTCGGAACTGCCGTCGCGGCGGCTTGAACCGCCTTTGTTGCAGGAGAGCAGGCCCGTCAGCAGGAGGGCTGAGAGCGCAAAATAAAAGCATTTCCTCACAGTCATAGTCGTATTTTTGTTGTTCAAGGTATCAAATATTGTGCTTCAAGGTCCAAAGGTAAGGCTTTTTTTCGTATTTTTGCCCACCCAAAAGAAAATACGATGCATAGCAAAGAAGAAAAACTGGAAAAGTTCGGCCGTCTGCTCGACATTATGGACAAACTTCGCGAAGAATGCCCTTGGAACAAAGCCCAGACCATTGATACCCTCAGGCCCATGACCGTGGAGGAGGTGTACGAACTCAGCGATGCCGTCATCAGCCACAACGAGGAGGAACTCAAGAAGGAGCTCGGAGATGTGCTGCTGCACATAGTTTTCTACGCCAGGATTGCCCAGGAACAGGGCAGGTAT
The DNA here is from genome assembly GCA_017479265.1 of Bacteroidales bacterium. Taxonomy (GTDB): domain Bacteria; phylum Bacteroidota; class Bacteroidia; order Bacteroidales; family UBA932; genus Cryptobacteroides. The sequence goes on from JAFVCK010000043.1 coordinate 13,973, forward strand.
GACATAGGGGACGTGCTGGACAAGATTTGCGACAAGCTGGTTTTCCGCCACCCCCATGTATTCTCCGACGTGAAGGCCTCGGATGCCAAGACCGTTTCCGAGAACTGGGAAATGATGAAGACCAAGGAGAAGGGCGGCAACAAGAGGGTGCTTTCCGGAGTGCCGGATTCCATGCCTTCCGTGCTGAAGGCCTTTGCCATGCAGGACAAGGCCCGTGGGGTCGGTTTCGACTGGGAGGACAAGACCCAGGTATGGGACAAGGTGCGCGAGGAACTCTCTGAATACCAGGCTGAACTGGATGCCATGGACGCAGCCCCCGGCCATGCCGACAAGTCCGTCTGCACCCCTTCCGAGGATTCTTCTCCCGAGTTTCGCGCGGCATACGACAGGGCCGAGGAGGAACTTGGCGATTTCATGTTCGCAACCATCAATGCAGCAAGGCTTTACGGGCTCAATCCCGACACTGCCCTCTCGCGTGCCTGTGAAAAGTTCCGCCGCCGTTTCACATATCTGGAGGAACAGACAATACGCAAGGGTCTTTCGCTTCACGACATGACCCTTGCGCAAATGGATGAAATCTGGGACGAGGGAAAGGCCCTCGGCCTGTAAGCCTACTTTATAAGGTTGCCCAGGATACTGCGTGTCAGCTCCTTGGTAATGGTGCTGGTAGCGGAGGTGGTAGCCTTCTTTATAGCCTTTTCCGTAGTGCTTGTCTTGGACTTGGTCTGCTTTCCGGTGACCTTGTTGGATACGCTTGTAGCAACACTGGTAGCGACTACGCCCGTGATTGCCGTGAGAACGGACTTGAGCACCTTGCTCCCCAGGCCGCTGCTCTTCTGCTTGGCCGCAGCCTTCTCTTCCTTCTCGCGCTGCTTGGCCTCTGCTGCTTCGGCCTTGGCCTGCTCCTCGGCCTCCTTTGCAGCCTGAGCGGCCTTGGCGGCCTCCTCGCTCTGCCTCAGAAGCACCTCGAAGGCGCTCTCCCTGTCAACGGCATTGTCATAGCGTCCGTACAGGCGTGACTGCTTTATGAGCTGGGCCCTCCGGTCCTCGGAAATGGCACCTATCTGGCTCAGGGGGAAGAGTATCTTCGCCCTCTCCACCATGCAAGGGGCTCCCTTTTCGTCAAGGAAGGATACCAGGGCCTCGCCTGTCTCGAGGTTCATGATGGCCTCGTCGGTCTTGAATGCGGGATTGGCCCTGAAAGTGTCGGCGGCGGTGCGGACGGCCTTCTGGTCCTTGGGAGTGAAGGCGCGAAGGGCATGCTGGACGCGGTTGCCCAGCTGGCCGAGAATGTCTTCGGGAATGTCGGTAGGGCTCTGGGTGACGAAGTAAACGCCTACGCCCTTTGAACGGATAAGCCTCACCACCTGCTCTATCTTGTCGGTAAGGGCCTTGGAAGTGCCCTCGAACAGCATGTGGGCCTCGTCGAAAAAGAACACCAGCTTGGGAAGGTCCATGTCCCCTACCTCGGGAAGACGGCTGTACAGGTCGGACAGCAGCCACAGCAGGAAGGTGGAATAGAGCTTGGGATTGAGCATCAGCTTGTCTGCCGCAAGCACGTTCATTATGCCTTTTCCGCCCTCGCACTGCAGAAGGTCATATACGTCGAAATCGGGCTCGCCGAAAAACTTGTCCGCGCCCTGGTTCTCCAGAGTCAGCAGGGCACGCTGGATGGCACCGACGCTGGCCGCGGAAACATTGCCGTAGGCCGTGGTAAACTCGGCGGCATTCTTGGCGACATAGTCCAGCATGGAGCGCAAGTCCTTGAGGTCCAGCAGCAAAAGTCCCCTTTCATCGGCAATGCGGAAGACTATGTTCAGTATGCCCGTCTGGGTCTCGTTGAGTTCCAGAAGACGGCCCAGCAGCTGGGGACCGAGGTCGGAAATCGTAGCCCTCATGGGATGTCCCTGCTCTCCGAACACGTCGAAAAAGCGCACCGGACAACTCTGGAACTGAGGATTCTCTATTCCGAACTCAGGCAGTCTCTTCTCTATGAAACCGGACAGGCGGCCGGGCTGGCTGATACCCGAAAGGTCCCCCTTCATGTCGGCCATGAAACAAGGCACTCCCGCCTGGCAGAATGTTTCCGCTATCACCTGAAGGGTGACGGTCTTGCCCGTTCCGGTGGCGCCGGCTATGAGTCCGTGGCGGTTGGCCATCTTGCCGACCATGCTGATCGGTCCGTTTTCGCTGTGGGCAATGTACAGCCCGCGTTCTTTGTCAAGCATATTGTTTGTCGTATTTTATTTTCCAGATATAAAACAGAGCCACGGAAACGGCCATGGCTACGGCTCCTATTATGAAATTCCAGTCGGAGGGCAGGTTGAAACCTATCTTGGCTATGCAGATATAGGTCGTGCAGACCGCCGTCATGAACACCGCAGGAATGAAGGTTATAAGGTATGACAGGCTGCCCCTGCGCCTGGCCAGGAAGGATGTCGCTGTCCACAGGGCGAACACCGCGAGGGTCTGGTTGGCCCAGCCGAAATAGCGCCAGATGGTGTTGAATCCGTTCTCATCTGCCACATTGTACCACAGCAGCAGGGTCGCTGCCAGGAACATGGGGATGCAGATTACCAGACGGTTGCGTATGCTCTTCTGTTCGAAAGAGGCGAAGTCCGCGATGATGAGGCGGGCGCTGCGGAAGGCCGTATCTCCACTTGTTATCGGAGCGGCCACCACGCCCATTATGGCGAGAATTCCTCCTATTATACCAAGCCAGGACGATGAGACCTTGGTGACCACCGTTGGCGCTGCCGCGCTGAGGGTGGAACCTACCTCTTCAGCACCTCCGGCAAAGAAGAAATAAGAAGACACTGCAGCCCAGACGAGAGCCACTATGCCTTCAGTTATCATCGAGCCGTAGAAAATAGGCCTTCCGAGCCTTTCATTTTCCATGCAGCGGGCCATAAGGGGGCTCTGCGTAGCGTGGAAACCGCTGATTGCACCGCAGGCTATGGTTATGAAAAGGCAGGGAAAGATGGGCTGGTCGGCAAGGCCGAGATTTCCTCCCATATTGCCGAGTCCGTCCCAGATTTCCGGAATGTCCGGCCATTTCACCAAAAGGCCCACCATAAGGGCCGCGGCCATGAACAGGAGGGCTATCGCAAACAGGGGATACACCTTGCCTATGACCTTGTCAATGGGAAGGAGGGTCGCTACTATATAATAGACGAAAATAACTGCTACCCAAATCATTATGGAGCCCCTGCCGCCGTCTCCCGCAAGGTCTCCAAGAATGAGGGCGGGAGAATACACGAACACCGTACCGACGAGAAGGAGCAGTATCACCGAGAACACCAGCATCACCTTTTTGGTGCCGCCTCCAAGATAATGGCCCACTATTTCCGGCAGGCCCGCGCCGCCGTGGCGGACGGACAGCATTCCCACGAAATAATCATGCACGGCCCCGGCAAATATGCAGCCCAGGACTATCCACAGATAGGACGAAGGACCGAACTTTGCTCCCATTATGGCTCCGAAGATAGGGCCGGTTCCGGCGATGTTCAGGAACTGTATCATGAACACCTTCCACGAAGGCATCACTATGAAATCCACGCCGTCCGACTTGGCTACGGCAGGAGTCTTCCGGGAAGGGTCCGGGCCGAATACTTTCTCGACGAACCTTCCATATAGGATATACCCCACGACAAGGGCAACAAGGCTGATAATAAATGAAAACATCGCTCTATATTTTCTTCAATGCAAAAATAACAATAACGGCTGATATTTGCAATTTTTTAATGAATATGACTAAGTTTGCAAAATAATGTAAAAACTTCTATATTTGCACCGCTAAACCTGCGAAGGCTGTTTGTCCGTGCAGGTATGTTTCACCAACCCAAGTTTTTATGAGGTTAAATGAAGAAATTCCTGGTAGTCTGCGCAGCCGCGATGCTGTGCTGCTCTCTTGCATTCGCGCAAGAGGCTGAGGACACCGGCCGTGGTGCCGAGCTGTCCATTATCCCGAGGTTAGACGCGGGTATCCTGTATGAAAGGGAAAGCAAAGCTTTCATGCCACTTCTCGGCAACACATCTCTTTACACTCTCTTCGAGGGCAACTTCTCCGATTCATGGTCATTCTCACTTTGTAACCATTGGCTCGCCTCCGACTGGGGCTATGGCAATTTCAGTGACGATTTATGGGGGCCTATCAAGGGCCTCTACCACCTGAACATCCCCGGCAAAGCCGTCAATGCAAACAACTTCGTCGACTGGCTCTATGTAACCTACGCTCCCGGCGACTTCGAGCTCACGCTCGGAAAGCAGGTGCTGCTCATGGGCGGCTTCGAGTTCGATGACTATGACGTCGATGTGGACAACATGCTCGCATCTGATTTCTGGAGTTCCTACACATGTTACCAGTGGGGCTTCACCGCCGCCTGGAACATCCCCAAAGGCATAGGCAAAGTCTCCGTGCAGGCAGCGCTAAGCCCTTGGAACAGAGGTCTTTCCCTCGGTCTCGGCTGGGACGGAACATACGGTCCCTACAGCATGAAATGGTCCGTACTCTCTCAGCCCTCGCTGCACGCGAACGCAAAGTTCGACATGCTCGTCAGCCTCGGCAACCGCCTCACTTTCGGCGGCTTCTCCGCTACGATAGATTATTTCAACGCCTGCGGCGACCTCAACTACCTGCAGGATGATTTCGAGGTACACTACCCCAGCATAGCGGGACACACCCTCGTAGGGAACTTCGCATATTCAATAGAAGACAAGGTGGACTTCGGCCTGAAGGCCGTATGGAACCACGGAGACAAGAACCATCCCTACGGACTCACCTCCGAAGGCCTGCCCTTCATTCCTGCGGCAGTTGAAAGCGGCGATGCAGACTACTGCAACTTCGCCGGCTTCTCCAACCTCACCGGCGGTCTCTGGGCACACTGGTATCCCCTGAGGAACAGCACCGCCCTGCGCGTACAGGCCCAGGCCGGCATACGCAATTACAGCATCGCCGACGGCGGCGGTTACATTTTCGCGACTCTCGGAGTAACATACAACCTGAACCTCAAGCTCTGGTAGAAATGGACGAGAGGATAATAGACATCAAGCACGTCAGCAAGTCCTTCGGGGACAAGAACGTGCTCAGGGACATCAGCCTGTATGTCAAGAAAGGTGAATTCGTGACCCTGCTCGGTCCTTCCGGATGCGGCAAGACCACCCTGCTGAGAATGCTCGCAGGATTCCTGCAACCGGATGAGGGAGAGATACTTATGGACGGCAAGGACCTTACCCTCGTACCTCCGCACCAGCGCAGGCTCAACACCGTTTTCCAGCGCTACGCCCTCTTCCCCCACCTGGACGTGTACGACAACATAGCCTTCGGCCTCAAGCTCAAGAAGACCCCTTCGGACGAAATAGACAAGAAAGTGCGCAAGGTGCTCAAGCTCGTGAGCATGTCCGACTACGAGGACCGCGACGTGGAGTCCCTCTCCGGCGGCCAGCAGCAGCGTATCGCCATTGCAAGGGCCATAGTCAACCAGCCCGAAATCCTGCTTCTGGACGAGCCTCTGGCAGCCCTTGACCTTAAGATGCGCAAGGACATGCAGATAGAGCTCAAGGAGATGCACAAGAAACTGGGCATCACCTTCATATACGTCACCCACGACCAGGAGGAGGCTCTTACCCTGAGCGACACCATAGTGGTGATGAACGACGGCAAAATCCAGCAGACAGGCACTCCGATAGATATCTACAACGAGCCCGTCAACTGCTTTGTGGCCGATTTCATCGGAGAGAGCAACATACTGAACGGCAGGATGTTGCGCGACCGCAGGGTGTCCTTTATCAACCAGGAATTCGACTGCGTGGACGAGGGCTTCGGCGAGGATGTTCCGGTGGACGTGGTGGTACGTCCCGAGGACATATACTTCACCACCGACCCTGCCAGATGCCAGTTCAAGGCCAAGGTAAATTCCTGCACCTTCAAGGGAGTCCACTACGAAATGTGGGTGGACACCGAGAGCGGCTACGAGCTGATGATACAGGATTACGACCCTTATCCCGTCGGCAGCGAGGTCATGCTGTACATAGACCCCGACGATATCCAGGTAATGAAGAAGGAGCGCCTGGCCAACACCTACGGGTGCAAGGTCACGGGCGAAGGCAAGGTCCAGTTCCTCGACACCGACTTCGAATGCGGCACGGAGGGATTCCAGAGCGGCGACAGCGCCACGGCCACCATATCTTTCAAAGATGTGGAACTTCTTGACCATGAGGAAGATGCGGACCTTGTCGGCAATATAGTATCCATCCTCTACATGGGAGACCGGTACCACCTGACCGTCAAGACGGAGACAGGCGAGAATATCTGGGTGGACACCAACGACATCTGGGACAAGGGCGATTTCGTGGGCATAAAGATACTACCCGAAAGCATACGGCTTTCCAAATCCGCCGAAGGAAATGAATAAGCGTTCAAGCTGGGCTCTGCCCTATTTCATATTCCTGGTGCTGTTCGTGGTGATGCCGCTGGTGCTGATTGTGCTGTACGCATTCCAGGATGCCTCGGGGCATTTCACCCTTGCCAATTTCACCAAGTTCTTCACCGACGGGGACGCTCTGAGCACTTTCGCCCTGTCCATAGAAGTGGCTCTGGAGAACACCCTGCTGTGCATTGCCATAGGCTATCCGGCCGCCTATATCCTGGCGGACCGGAGGCTCAACCGCAGCGCGGTCACGGTGGTGCTGTTCATTCTGCCCATGTGGGTGAACGCCCTCATGCGTACTCTGGCGACAGCCGAACTCTTCAACATGGCAGGCATCACCCTGGGGAAGGGCACCCTGCTTTTCGGTATGTGCTATGACTACCTTCCGTTCATGATCTACCCCATCTACAATGTGCTGAACAAGATGGACAAGTCTTATGCGGAAGCGGCCGAAGACCTCGGAGCAAAGCCTTGGGAAGTATTCGCCAAGGTGACTCTCCCCCTGTCCATGCCCGGAGTGGTGAGCGGCATAATGATGGTGTTCATGCCTACGGTATCCACCTTCGCCATATCCGAGTTCCTCACCAACAACAAGATCAAGCTTTTCGGTACCATAATCCAGGAAAACATCAACAATTCCATGTGGAACTACGGTGCCGTGCTTTCCCTCATCATGCTGGTAATCATAGCGATTACCACCGTGCTGCAGGGCAGTGATTCCCGCGAGGCCGCGGAAGGAGGCGCGATATGAAAACAGGGACCAGGATACTCTCCAAGGCGTATCTGTGGCTGATACTGGTCATACTTTACGCACCCATAGTCTTCATAGCGATATTCTCCTTCACCGAGGCCAAGTCCCTCGGCAACTGGACGGGGTTCTCCCTGAGCCTGTACAAGAACCTCTTCATGGGCTCCATGCAGAATTCCTCAGGGCTCATTTCGGCCGTGGAGAACACCCTGCTGATAGCGCTTGTCGCCTCCGCGGTAGCCACCCTGCTCGGCACCGTGGCCGCCATAGGCATATACAACATGAAGGGCCGCAAGAAGCAGGTGATGTCGTTCCTCAACAACATCCCCATGGTGAACCCCGACATCATCACCGGCGTGTCGCTGTTCCTGCTTTTCGTGTTCCTGCACTTTTCGCAGGGCTATCTGACCGTGATTCTTGCGCATATAACATTCTGCACCCCCTATGTGGTGCTCAATGTGCTGCCCAAGCTGTCCCAGATGGATCCCAATATCTATGAAGCCGCCCTGGACCTCGGTGCGACCCCTGCCCAGGCCCTCCGCAAGGTGCTTATCCCGGGTCTTCGTCCCGGAATGATTTCCGGATTCATACTTTCCTTTACCATGAGCCTGGACGATTTTGCCGTAACCTTCTTCACGAGGGGCACCATCGGCCTGGACACCCTTTCGACATTCATTTACACAGACGCACGCAAGGGCGGCCTGACTCCGGAGCTCAAGCCGCTGATGACCATCATTTTCCTGGTCATACTTGCAGTTTTGCTTTTCATAAACATCAGATCCGCAAAAAATGAGAAAGCTTCTTAGTTTCGCTTTTGCCGCAGCCCTCGCGCTGACGGCGCTGTCCTGCTCTTCCGACAGGGCATCCATCCTCAAGGTTTATAACTGGTCCGACTACATCGACGAAAGCGTCATCGGCGAGTTCGAACAGTGGTACAAGGAGCATACCGGCGAGGACATCAAGGTCGTGTACCAGACTTTCGACGTGAACGAGACCATGCTCTCCAAGATTGAGAAGGGCCACGAGGACTACGACGTGGTCTGCCCTTCCGATTACATAATCGAGAGGATGCTAAACAACGGCCTGCTGCTCCCTCTGGATTTCCAGTCCATTCCAGCCGAGTTCAACTACATCGAGAACAACAAATCCCCCTATATCAGGCAGATTTTCAAGGAGATAAATCCGGAAATCGATGCCAACGACTATTCCGTGGCATATATGTGGGGCACCACAGGCATAATCTACAACAGCAAGTACGTCACCGACGAGGAGGCTTCCACCTGGAGCGTGATTGCCAATCCCAAGTTCAAGGACCAGGTTCTCATCAAGGACGCTCCCAGAGATGTTTACGGCCCTGTGCTTATATATCTGAAGCAGAAGGAGTTGGCTGAGGGCAAGGTGACTCTCCAGGAACTTATGTGGGATTCTTCCGACGAGTCCATAGCGGCAGTCGAGGAGTACCTCAAGGGTGCCAAGGAGAACGTGCTGGGCTGGGAGGCCGATTTCGGCAAGGACCAGATGACAAAGGAGCGCGGTGTCGTTTCCCTGAACTGGAGCGGCGATGCCGTATGGGCCATAGACGAGGCAGCAGAGGTCGGAGTTGACCTTCGCTACATCGTTCCCGAGGAAGGCAGCACCGTCTGGTTCGACGGCTGGGTAATCCCCAAGTACGCCAAGAATGTCAAGGCCGCGACCTGGTTCATAGACTTCATGTGCCGTCCCGACATAGCCATACGCAACATGGACGGAACCGGCTATGTGTCCGCCAACGGTGCATGGGAGGTAGTAGAGTCCCAGATTGACGAGGAATGCGACCCTGTTGACCTTTCCTATTTCTTTGGCGAGGGTGCCGACAGCGTCCGCGTTAACGACGTTCTCTACCCCGACAAGTCCGTCATCGAGCGTTGCGCGCTGGAGCACGACTGGGGCCAGGATACTGACAAGCTGCTGGGCATGTGGTCACGAGTCAAGGGTGACAATGCTTCGAGCTTTACCTACGTGTTCATCGGCCTTGTTGCCCTTGCCCTGGTGGTCGCCCTGTGGCTTGGCAGCCGCAGCAAGAGAGGCCGCAAGCGCAGCCGCCGATAAGGCTCTGCACAAACGGAAAAAAAATGGGCTGGCGTTTGCCGGCCCATTTTGCTTTCTGTGACAACTGGTTAATAATGATACTTCTTTTGCAGGGCCAGCATGAAAATGGCTCCCGTTGCCGCAGACATCAATTCAGATAAAACCACGGAGCACCATATACCGTTCACGCCCAGCAGCAAGGGCAGCAGCATTACGGCCGCAATCTCGAAGACGAAGGTCCGCAAAAAGGCTATCAGCGCCGACACCTGCCCGTTGTTCAGAGCGGTGAAGAAGGCCGAGCCGAAAACGGCCATTCCTGTGAAAAGGTACGCGAAAGAGTATATCCTGAACGCATGCACGGCATCCGACAGGAGTTGCCCTCCATCCTGCAGGAACAAAGCGGAGAAGGGTCTTGCAAGCACCTCGGAAAGGATGAACATCGCTATGGAGGTAATTCCTATTATGTTGATGCTCCTTTTGCGCAAGTTCTTGAGTTCCCAGTGATTGCGGGCACCGTAATGGTAGCTGATGACAGGCCCTATGCCATTGGAATATCCCACGAAAATAGCGGAGAAAATAAGGCTCAGATACAACAGAAGGCCATATATGACCACTCCGTCTTCACCGGCGTATTTGAGCAGCTGCACATTGTAGAAAATCCCCACGAAAGAGGCGGCGGCTTCCTCCATGAATTCCGAAGAGCCGTTCAGGCAGCTTTTCAGAAGCGACCTGCCTTCCCAGATAGGCTTGACCAGCCTGAGGGCGCTGCCGTTCTTCCGGCTGAAATAAATCAGGGGGAACACGCCTCCCACAATCTGGGTCAGGGCGGAGGCTGCCGCGGCACCTGCCAGGCCCCATTTGAAGACAATGAGGAAGAGTGCGTCCAGGGCAATATTGCAAAGCCCCGTAAATACCGTCACGGCCAGTCCGAGGCGGGGTTTTTCAGCGGTTACGAAGAACAGCTGGAACTCGTACACCCATATCCAGGCGGGCAGGGACAAGATAAAAATTCGTCCGTACAACACGCTGTTTTCCAGGAGTTTGCCTTCCGCTCCCATCATGCCTGCAATCTGGGGCATGAAGATATATCCCAGCACCATGAGCAAGAAGCCTATGGTGGAAGACACCATTACAATCATGGAGAACAGGCGGTTGGCCCGGTCGCGGTCCCCCTCCCCCAGCGTCTTTGCAACCAGGGCGCTGCCTCCGACACCGAACATATAGCCAATTGTACCGAGAATGTTCAGAAAGGGGAAAATGAGGGTGACGGCCGCGAATTCCGACTTGCCGGCGAAATTCGCGACGAAAAAGCCGTCCGCCACTATATAAAGCGATGCAAAAATGTTCATCGCAATGGACGGCAATGTGAAACGCAGCAGCTTGCCGTTTGTAAAATGCTCCGATAAATGTATCCTGGATGCCATCTATTACATTTTCTTTCCGCAGAAATACACTTCGCGCGGCATATTGTAGCTGAAGCCCTCGTGTTCTGCGGTAAGAAGGTCATTGTCGAACACAAGGAAGTCGGCATCCTTGCCTGCCGTGATGGAACCCTTGGCATTCTCGATGCCGAGCTGCCTTGCACCGTTGATGGTGTAGCCCAGAATCATTTCCGAGGCAGTCATTTTCTCATTTTCGGGAGGGAACACTGCTGCGGTCCGGGTGAAATCATGCGAATTGGTCTTTTCCGTGATGTGACGCGTCATGCCCACTTCCATGCCCAGGAACGGGTTCCAGCACGGGAAGTCATAGACCACGTTGTCGCTGGACCAGGTCACGAGGGCACCGCTGTCCCACATCGTCCTGCAGCGGAACATCTTGCGGGCGCGCTCGTAGCCCAGCAGCGGGGTGAGTTCCTGCGGGTCTGAGGCGTGCCACCAGGGCGTGTAGTTGGCAATGACACCCAGCTTGGCAAAGCGGCCCATATCTTCATCTGCCTGCACTTCCAGGTGGGCGCAGGTAACCTTCATGGTAAACTTGTCACCCAGTTCCTTACGGGCTATCTCTACGGCATCCAGAGCTACGCGTGAGGCGGCGGAGCCCACGGTATGCATGTGAAGGTCCAGGCCTTCAGCGTTGAGTTTGACCATGAGAGCGGCGAGGTCTTCCTTGTTGAAAGCTGTAGCTCCCGACTCGTGGGTATCCACGTATGGCGTAACCATGGCGGCGGTATGGATTTTCTGTGTACCGTCCATGAATATCTTCATGGTGTTGACCCTGTGGTGCTCCGTGCTGTATTCTTTCCGGAAACGCTTGAGTTCCTTGAGGCCTTCCTCAGCCTGCCAGTTGGCGGCAATCACATAGCAGTTGTCCACATATACGGGCAGTTTACCCTGCTTGTCCAAGGCACAGAGGCGCTGGATAATGCGTTCATGGAGCTCGGGGAAGCCTGGGATACCGGCATCAAAGACAGCCGTCACACCGTGTTTTACGGAGAAGTCAATCCAGGACCGGAGCGCAGCGTCAATCTGCTCGTCGGTCAAATCCAGGGACCCGTCCAGGATTATGCGCGTTTCAGCAGAGCCTTCGATGATATAGCCGGTCACATGACCGTCCTTGCGCTCATACACGCTGAGTCCGGGAACGGGATCCGGCGTGTCGTCGGTGATGCCATGGCGCTTGAGCACCCGGGAGTTCACCCATACGCTGTGGAACTCCGCTTCCTGAATTTGCAGGTCCGCCTCAGGACAAATAGCATCCAGGTCTTCCTTGGTAAGGATTTCTCCCAGCAGGTCCTTCTTCTCCAGAATGAATCGGTAGCACTTCTTGCCGGGATGCTTGCCGATATAATCGGCCATAAAGTCCAGAGCCTCCTGCTTGCCGTTGCAGGCAAAGCGCTCGCCGGCCTCCGAATAGGCAAAGCCCACGGGCAGGGTCACGTGTACGTGGCTGTCGAAAATGCCCGGCATGATAAATTTGCCGCCCAGGTCGGTCACCTCCCCTTCGTATGCCGACAGTCCGGCCTCATCGCCCACATAGACAAATTTTCCGTCCTTCACCACAAGGGCCGTTGCCTTGGGATTATTGCAGTCCGAGGTGAAGATTTTTGCGTTTTTGATGATTTTATCTACTTTCATGTTTATCTGGTTTTATTGTGTAAGAAGCTGTTTTGAATTCAAAACAGCTTCTGGAGTTTATCGTCCTGTCAGTGGCTTGCCTTGTATGCAGCCACGCGCTTGGCTACGTTGGCCTTGAGGTTGCAGTAATAGAGGGCATAATCCTCTCCATGGCGGCCGTCCGGACCGAAGAAATAAGAGGCCACCGAGGCCTTATCCTCTGACATATCCTCGCCCTTGGCATGCGTCACCACTACGCCGCGGTCCGGGAACACCTGCGCATCGGCTCCACGGTCCACAATCTCCAGCTCGCCGGTTTTCTCGTTCGGCCAGAGCGAGCCCAGGTTCATGCTGGCAGGCGCGTATGTGCCATCCAGTTTCCAGTTCAGCGGATTGATGCTGATGGCTCCGGGCTGCAGCACGGCGGTTTGGGCATTCACTTCCCGGTTCTTCGGGCCCTCGGTGTTCCAGGTAATGATGACTCCCGTGTCACACTCGCCCGTGGCAAACTTCATGTGCGGATAGGCCTCGAATTCGGCCTTGGTGAAGGAGTAGCCGATCGGATAGGCGGCAATCATCCGCTTATAGTAATCCGGATGCTCCTTGAAGTACTTCTTCAGCACCATCTTGACGATGGCCGATCCCTGGCTGTGGCTGGCAATGATAAACGGGCGGCCGTTGTTGTAGTGCTGGAAATAATAGTCCAGCGCAGCGACGATGTCGCCGTATGGCATGTCCTCGATGGAGGCATCAAAGATGCCGTCCCGCTTCCACACCTCACCGGCATAGCGCAGGCCCGCCTGACGGTAGAACGGCATAAATACGTTGGTGGAATCTGCGTAAGCGGTGGCATGCAGGAGGTATTCTCCCTCTGCGCCCTCCCGCATCTCAACATTGTCAATGTCTGCGTAATCGGGAGCGCCCTCCGCCATGCTGCCCATGATGTACTCGGTGGCATAAACATAGAACGTGTCGAATTCCTTGGTAATTTCCGGAATTTTGCACCAGTTGGTCTTCTGGGAATAATCGATTCGTTTCATAACTTGTATGTTTTTATTGTTTTGTGTGTTGTCTAAACCGCTCCTATTCGTTTACATAAACTACTTCGCCGTCAACGATGGTGGCGACGACCTTGGCATTCTCGATAGCCTCGAAATCGTCGTGCATGAAATCCTTGTCCAGTACAGCGAAGTTGGCAATCTTGCCCATGCTGATGGAACCCATCCTGTCCTCCTCGTGCCACATATAGGCCACATTGCTTGTCAGGGTCTTCAGAGCCTCAAGCCGGCTGATGGCCTGGTCTATATTTCTGATATATTCATCCGGGAATGAAGGCAGTTTCTTCAATACGCCCATGCAGAATGCCTCTACGGCGCTGAACAGGGGCGACACCGGGTAATCGGAATGGTTGGCAACCACGCCGCCTGCGTCCATAATGGATTTGACCGGATAAGCACGAAGGGACTTCTCTTCGCCCACGTATGCCACCTCCTGAGGGAAGCCGGCAGGATGCTTGACGGTCCACATGATGCCGCATACGGCCATGATGTTATATTCTCCGATTCTTTTCACATCTTCGGGAGTCACTTCCTGCAAGTGTGCAAGGGCATTTCTCATGTTGAAATTGCCAACCTCGCTCTGAGCCTGGGCAAAAGCATCGACCCATGCACGGGTAGCACCGTCGCCGATTGAATGGACGTGAACGTTCATCCCGTGCGCGGAGGCAGCCTTGACAAGCCTTACCATCTTGTCATGGTCATCGAACCTTCTTACTCCCTTGTACCCGGGTTTGTCCACATAATCGTCCAGCATCCATGCTGTATGCCCCTCGACTACTCCGTCAGCAAAGACCTTGGCACCGATAACCTTCACATGCTTGCCGTTATATTCCTTTGCCTCCTTGGCAATCCTGTCCATATCCTCTTCAGGTGTATCGGTATTGTCATTGACGAAACTGCCGCAGAAGGAATACATCTTCAGCAGGCCTTCATCGTCAAGCTCCTTGTAGGCAAGCGGGTCATGCTTTGTCAGAAGCTGATACCCGGCATCATATACACCCGTATATCCGTTTGAGAACGCGTATTGCTGGAAACCCAGCAGCTCCTTCTTCGCCTGAGCGAGGTCCGGCTGTACCCTCTTTACCAAATCGATGGCGGGCTTTTCGGCAAGCAGGCCGTTAGGCTTGCCGTTCTCGTCCACGTGGATGCATTCCGTTCCCCACTGCTTCACGGCGTCTTCATTGATGTCGAAGGCCTCCATGGCCTTGGTATTGACCCACATCATGTGGCCGCTGCTGCTTTGATTGATCATGGGCTTGTCCGGACAGATCTCGTCCAACTGCTTGGCATTAAGCTGATACAACAAGTCATCGGCCCAGCCGGAACCGACAATGTGCGGCTTATCCTGGTTCTCGTCCACATATTTTTTCAGAATGGCAAGATAATCCTCCGGAGTCTTGCCCTCCGCCAGGTTTGCCCTGCCGAACATGATGTTACCTGCAAATCCGGGATGGCAATGCGCTTCCAGGAATCCCGGATAAATGGAATTGCTTCCATAATCGAGGACCTTGGTATTATCTCCCTTGAGTTTCATGGCCGCTTCCCGGCTTCCGACATAGATGATTTTTCCATCGGCCACGGCAACAGCCTCCGCGTATGGTTTGAACTCATCCACAGTGATGACGTTCCCAAGAATGATTGTCTGTGCTTTCATGTCTATTCAAGTGTTTCTTTAATATTTTTTTCAATCTCTGAATACAAATCTTCTATTTCGCGTTTTGAGTAATCGGACTCGTCAAAACTCTTTGAAAATTCCACCTTGATGCTCGCAAGCTGGCCTGCCGCCCTCCTGTCCCGCCTGAGGTCATGGCCTGTGAGGAGAATATAATCGCACAAGGTATCCCCCATGAACCAGAACAGGACAAAGAACAGCTCGCGCGGGACCTCGTCCAGACCTTCCGAGAGCCACAGCAGAAGGCTGGCAAGCACCAAGCCGACGGTCATGATCAGGAAACGCTTCTTGTGCCGCTTCTCTTCCTTTTCCACAAGTCCCAGCTTGTAAGCGAAATATTCCCGGATGGTCTCGTCAATGTCCTTTTTCTCCTCCTCGGTCAGGAAATCCTCGATTATATTCAAAACAAGCGGCGAATCAGAAGGCATCACCTCCGCAGCCGATTTAATAAAGTAGGGTGTTAAGTTGTGATTCATTTTTGATTGTATGATGTCAGCTAGCTTGGCTCAATATCCGCACTCGTTTGGCGGCAAGGTTCTCCGGGAGCGTTTTGCGTTCCCAGGCCTTGACGTCTGCAATGCGGTTGTGTTCAA
>JAFVCK010000006.1 GCA_017479265.1 Bacteroidales bacterium
CGGCGAGGAACCACCTCTTCCCATTCCGAACAGAGAAGTTAAGCTCGCCATCGCCGATGGTACTGCCCCACCAGGTGGGAGAGTAGGCAGCTGCCGTTCTTCGGGTTCCCCGGTCAACTCATGTTGACCGGGGAACTTTTTGCTTTATGATATTTATTTTATAACTTTGTGGAGTATGGCCGTATTGCAGAAAATAGTTGTCCGGGATTTCCGGAACATAGAACTGGCGGAACTTGAGTTCTCGCCAAATGTCAACTGCATATCCGGCAACAACGGCGAAGGCAAGACAAACCTCGTGGACGCGATACATTACCTGTCCATGACAAAGAGCGCCTTCTCTTCGAGCGACCGTTTCAATTTCCGACATGGCACCGATTCCTTTGCTCTAGCTGGGACATATTGTCTGCCCGGCGGAGCCCTTACCAAGGTGTCCATACAGGTGGAGTCGGCAGGGGAGAAGAAACTTCGCAGGGATGACAAGCCATATCCCCGCATCTCGGCCCATATAGGTCAGATGCCCATAGTCCTGGTGTCTCCTTACGACAGCACCATGGTCAGCGAGTCCGGCGAGGAGCGCAGGCGTTTCGTGAATGCCGTGCTGAGCCAGATGGACAGGGAATATCTTTCTGATGTACAGCAATATAACCGTATTCTCGCTCAGAGGAACAAGATGCTCAAGGACAGCGTACCGGACGAGGATTTGCTGGGGGTGTTCGACGAGAGGATGTCCGCCTATGCCCGGAGGATACATGCAGCGAGGAAGAGTTTCATTAAGGACCTCGGCCCCGTCGTGGCAAAGTACTATGCCCTTCTGTCAGGCGGCAAGGAAGAGGTGGGAGTGGCCTACAGTTCCGATTTGGACAAAGGCCCGCTGACAGAATTGCTCGCTGCCTGCCGTGAGAGGGACCGCATCATGCGTTATACCACGGCCGGCATTCAGCGGGATGACCTTGATTTCAGCATGGACTCCCATTCCATCAGGCGCTGCGGCTCCCAAGGCCAGCAGAAATCGTTCCTGGTGTCCCTGAAGTTCGCCCAGTACGAACTTATGAAAGAGGCATACGGCTTCGCCCCCATGCTGCTGCTTGACGACGTGTTCGACAAACTGGACATGAACAGGGTGTCGAACCTGCTTTCCATGGTGGCGGGCCAGGATTTCGGCCAGATATTCATAACGGACTGCGACAAGTCCCGAATGTCTGCCGTAGTGGATGCCATCACATCGGACAGGGCTTATTTCGAGACTTCAGGAGGCTCTTTCACAAAGCAATGACAGACTATAACAACAGATACCGCCTCGCCCGCAAGGATGCAGTCCCCATGGATGAAATCATCTCCATGTATATCAGGGACATGAAACTCTCTTCGGGGCTGTTTTCGCGACTTGTGGAGAAGGCCTGGGACGAGGTGTCGGGGCTTTCCCAATACACTCTGAGCCGTTATTTCCGAGACGGGGTCCTGCATTGCAGAATGTCCTCTTCCGTTGTGAGGAACAGCATGAAAACACGGGAGGGCCGGCTCTGCGAGCTTGTCAACGCGAGGCTGTGCAGCGACCCTCTGTATGATACCGCTTTTGGTCTGGTCAAGTCAATTGAATTGAGATGAAAATAGTAGTTGACAAGGCTGTGCCCTTTATTTCGGGCGTTTTTGAACCTTATGCCGAGGTGGTCTATCTGGATTGTGACAAGATAGATGCCGAGGCGGTGCGGGATGCCGATGCCCTGGTGACAAGGACACGCACCCGTTGCGATGCCGCTCTGCTGGAGGGCTCGCAGGTGAAGATGATAGCGTCGGCTACCATAGGCCTGGACCATGTGGACCTTCCCTGGTGTGACGCTCATGGCATCCTGGTGAGGAATGCTCCGGGCTGCAATGCCGGCGGCGTGGCCCAGTATGTCTTTTCGGCCCTGTACGGTGCAGCCTCCCGAGGGGGCATAAACCTTGAGGGAGACACCATAGGAATAATAGGAGTGGGCCATGTCGGACGGAGGGTGGAGTCCATGGCGAGGGCCCTGGGGTTCAAGATTCTCAAGAACGACCCTCCCAGGGAAGCGGCTGAAGGCTCTTACGAGTTCTGCTCCCTGGAACATCTGCTGAAACATTCGGACATAGTCACGATGCATGTGCCGCTCGATGACAGCACCAGGAACATGGCAGGACGCGATTTCTTCAAGAAAATGCGCCCGCATGCCATCTTTATCAATGCCTCCAGAGGCGAAGTAGTTGATGAAGAAGCGCTTACGGAGGCCATTCCGAGGCTGGGGCCGGTGATAATCGACACATGGAAGAACGAGCCCGACGTGAACCCCAAGCTCATGGACATGGTGACCATAGCCACCCCTCATATCGCCGGATATTCTTATCAGGGCAAGCAGAACGGGACGGCGGCTGCGGTGCGGGCCATAGCCCATTATTTCGGGATATCTCCTCTGTACGAGTTCTTTCCGCCGACGGAACATCCTGAGAATGAGGCGGTAAGGCTGGATTTGAGAGGCATGAGGCAGGGGGAGATAACCTCCGTGTTCCAGTACAATTATCCGGTTTTTACCGACGACTTCATGTTCAGGATGCATCCCGGTGACTTCGAGCGCCTGCGCTCTGAATACAAATACCGCCGGGAAGTATATATAGACTAGATTATTCACTAAAACCAATGACTATATGTTTACTAACGAAGACATCGCCAGAATAGGGGAGAGAGGGACCAGCGAGGCAAAGGTCCGTTCCCAGGTTGAAAGGTTCAAAAGGGGATTCCCATGGATGAAAATAGTGGGCCCTGCTACTCCCGAGCGCGGCATTCTGGTGCTGGACGAGGCCCAGGCCGATGCAGCGGTAAACTACTGCGACCGGGCCTCAATTGCAGGTAAATGCAAGTTTGTTCCGGCTTCAGGCGCTGCCTCCAGAATGTTCAAGGACATATTCGCCGGCCTTTCCAAACTGGAGGGCGGCGAGGACCTTCCTTCCGATGCGGCAGTGTCCGTTCTGGCAAGGCGGATTGAGGAATTCGCATTCTATACAGAGGAAATGTTCGGACATCCCCTGGACAGTCGCGAATACAGGTTTGATGTTGCCTCCAAGGTCTTGACAGACAAGGGGCTTGGCTATGGAGTGAAGCCAAAGGGCGTACTGGATTTCCATCGTTATCCTAATGAGGTGCGTACTGCATTCGCCGAGCATCTTATTGAGGCTCAGGACTATATGCGAAATTCCGACGGCTCGGCCAATCTGGTCGTGACTATTTCGCCGGAACATACGGAACTATTCAAGGCTGCGCTTGAGAAGGTCAGGAGCAAGTACGAAGAGCGCTATGGCGTAAAGTACAATGTGACTTTTACTTATCAGGACAAGGCTACCGATACTATAGCCGTGGACGACAAGAACAGGCCTTTCAGAACAGACGAAGGAAAGCTGCTTTTCCGTCCTGCCGGGCATGGGGCCTTGATATATAACCTGAATAAGGTGCAGGAAGAGATAGTCTCCATAAAGAATATAGACAATGTGGCCAACGAAAGGCTGCTGCCTGTTACAGCCAGGTACAAGAAGGTGCTCATGGGCAAGTGCCTGGAACTCAGGGACAAGATATTCGGTTTTCTGCGGGCTCTGGATGCCATGCAGGATGCTTCAAGCCCTGATTGCCGCAGGCTTTGCGACAAGATTGAAGCCTTCTTGGACAAGGAGCTGTGCATACAGCTTCCACTTGTGGTTACTCCTGGAGAGAGGGTAGCGTTGCTGCGTTCCAAACTGGACAGGCCTATCCGAGTGTGCGGAATGGTGAAGAACGAGGGAGAGCCGGGAGGAGGGCCTTTCATAATTGCCGGGAAGGACGGCAGCTCGAACCTGCAAATACTTGAAAGCGTGCAGATTGATTCCGAGGAGCCTCGCAATGCGGAGATACTTTCCCACGCCACCCATTTCAATCCCGTGGACCTGGTCTGCTGCCTGCGCAATTACAAGGGCGAGAAGTTCGACCTCCTGAAATATGTCGATGAGGATGCCGGATTCATCAGTTCCAAGAGTTATCAGGGCCGCGAGCTCAAGGCTTTGGAACTACCCGGATTGTGGAACGGGGCCATGAGCGATTGGAACACTCTCTTCGTGGAGGTTCCCCTAGAGACCTTCAACCCCGTGAAAGTTGTTCTGGACCTTCTTAGACCTGCACATCAATGAAAAGGGCCGAATCTTTGGACGCGCTCAGGGGACTGGCCATAATACTTATGGTGCTGTCCTCCATGGAGGTTTTCGGCATCCTCCCTGCCTGGATGTACCATGCCCAGGTGCCGCCGCCCGACCATATATTCCGTCCCGACCTGCCGGGCATCACATGGGTGGACCTGGTGTTCCCCTTCTTTCTTTTCTCCATGGGCGCGGCGTTCCCGTTCTCCATAGGCCGTAAGATGGAAAAGGGGACCGGCAAGGGCCGGCTGGTGCTGGATGCCACGCTGAGGGCTCTTCGCCTTGTTGTGTTCGCCATTTTCATAGAGCATTTCTATCCCTGGGTCATAGGGACTTCTTCTACGGCGGTCAACGCCCTCCTGGGGATTGCCGCCTGGGCCGTTATGTTCCTGATGTACATGAGGTTGCCTTCCGTAGTGCCGGACAAGATAGGAGCAGGTGTGAAGGTGGCCGGATATCTGGCCGCCATTGCCATGTGCTGTTTTGTTCCCTTCAACGGGACCCCCGGGCTGCTGCAGGATCCTCTTGCCTTTGTGTCCAAGAGCAATATAATCATCCTTGTGCTGGCCAATATGGCGTTCTTTGCCTCCATAGTGTATATCTTTACTCGTGAGAACATGATAGCGCGCCTGCTGGTGCTGCTGGTGCTTGCCGCCCTGGCCGTAAGCGGACTTGTCTTTGATGGCTCATGGCTGCGCAAGGCTCTGGACTGGAGGCCCTTGCCCTGGCTTACGGCATTTGATTACCTTAAATATCTGTTCATAGTGATACCAGGTACCATAGCGGGGGATTGTCTTGAGCTTTGGATGAAGGACAGGGTGACGCTTACGGGAGCCAAAAGCTGGCGGGCGGTTCTGATGATCGTGCTGCCTGTGCTGCTGATAGTCTGCAACGTGGTGTGCCTGTATGGCAGATTCCTGATATTCAATGCAGTTGCGAGCGCAGTACTGTGCATAACAGGAATAGTCCTGATGAACGGAGCGCAGAGCAACGAGGAGGTTCTTTGGAAGAGGCTTTTCCTGCTTGGGTGCGTGCTCCTGGTTCTGGGACTGTGCGTCGAGCCGTTGCAGGGTGGCATTCACAAGGACAGGGCTACCTTCAGTTATTTCTTCGTGACTTCGGGCCTGGCTACATTCGCCCTTGTTGCCTTCCACGTGATATGCGACTGGTACGGAGCTCTCAAGGCGACGGGTTTCCTCAGGCTTACCGGGCAGAATCCAATGATAGCGTATTCCGCAGGGCAGCTTTTTGTCCTGCCGCTGCTGGCCCTTGTCGGAGTGAAGGATGCCCTTCTTGGAGCGTGCTCCACTTCTGCCTGGCTGGGATTTTTCGTGCAGGGCTGCGGCCTTACCGCCCTTGTCGTCCTCACCACCATGTTCTTCTCAAAGATTAAAATATTCTGGCGGACATAGAATTTTTGCAGAATTATTTGGAATATTGAAAAAATGTTGTACCTTTGCGGTGTACTAATGAACTAATACGCTAAAGGTATGATAAAAATCAATGATCTGGCCTTCAGCTACGGAGCTTTCCCCGTACTGAAAAACATCTCGATGACTCTCGAGGAGGGCAGGATTTACGGTCTCCTCGGAGAGAACGGAGTGGGCAAAACCACCCTTCTGACGCTGCTTTGCGGCCTTAAAAAGCCCGTTGCAGGCTCCATTCTTGTCGATGGCGCAGTGCCTTTCGACAGGCTCCCTTCCATGCTTGAGAACCAGTACTATCTCCCTGACGAGGTCGCCCCGGCTTCAGTCACAGCCGAGAGCTATGCCAAGTCCGCAGGCGTGTTCTGGCCCCGATTCTCCATGGACAAGTTCATGGAAATCATGAAAGAATTCGAGACTGACCCTCACAAGAAGATGAATGCCATGTCCGCCGGACAGCTCAAGAAGACCTATATCAGCTTCGCGCTGGCAAGCGGAGCGAAGTATCTCTTCCTGGACGAGCCCACCAACGGCCTGGACATCCCCTCCAAGGCTCAGTTCCGCTCCGCCATTACAAAGCATACCGCGGATGATTCCGTCATTGTCATTTCCACCCACCAGGTGCGTGACCTTGAGAATATCATAGACCCTATCGTGATTCTGGACCGCGCCGACGTGCTTCTGAATGCCGGCGTTTCCCAAATTTCGGAGAAACTGTTCTTCGACTACGGCACCGTCCTCAATCCGGATTCCCTGTACAGCGAGCAGCTGCCCGGAGGATTCATCCAGGTGTATCCCAACGCTTCGGGACAGGAGAGCAAGGTCAACATCGAGGCCCTGTTCAACGCCGTCCACCGTCACAAAGACACGATAAAGGCAATGTTCATAAACAGATAGACCATGAGCAATACATTCGATATCAAGAGGTTCGGAAAATATTTCCTCTGGGACCTCAAACAGCAGAAGTCGAATTACGGACTTAATATGCTGATTGTCGGCTGCCTTCCGATAATAATGTATGTTATCTGTCTTTTCATAGGGCTGATTTCATTCCAAGGCCACGTGGTACCGCCTGTGGGACTTCGCCATGCACTCTTTTGGGGCGGACTTCTGGGCATAACAATGTTCTTTTCCGCCAAGACCTACGGTCGCATAACGGACAAAAGATACGGCTCTTCCTGGCTGATGCTCCCTGCATCCAGGCTTGAAAAGTTCCTGTCCATGATACTGATTGCGGCAGTGGTAGTACCTATAGCATACATGCTCCTTTTCGCACTGTCAGACGGTCTGCTCTCTCTGGTGGTCCCTGACTACGGGCAGGCTCTGATGACGTTCAATATCAACGATGTGCTCTTTCAAGGTACGGACGACCATATTGAATTCACTCTAAGAGGATTCCCTCTGGTGTGGCTGGCGGCCGCACAGAACATAATGGTTTTCCTCCTCGGAGCCCTGTGTTTCAAGAAAGGCAAGGTCGGTATGATAATCCTCATATCGGTTGGTCTTTCTATGCTGTCGTCCACCATTATGTCCGTGGTGGCAATGAACCTGGATGTCGAGACGTTCCTGAGCTCATTCATCGGTCGTTTCCAGTCATTCATGGAGTATCCTACACTCTGGGCCAATCTGTTAATCAGCGCCAGCTCTTTCTTCTGGATAATCGCTTCAGGCGTTGGAATATGGTTCAGGCTCAAAACCATAAAGCACTGATAATATGGAATTTGATTCGAACAAACCTATATGGTTGCAAATAGGCGATGCCATTTGCGACGGAGTCCTGGCGGGAAGCGTTTCCTCCGGACAGAGGCTTCCTTCGGTCAGGGAATACGGCGCTCAGCTGGGAGTCAATCCCAATACTGTCATGCGCACATACGAAAAGCTTACCCAGGACGGAATAATATTCAACAAGAGGGGAATAGGCTATTTCGTCTCTGACGATGCGAAGGAAACAATAGTACAGGCGCAAAGGAAGAACTTCATGGACAACGAGTTGCCGGCTTTTGTCCGCAGAATGCGCCTGCTTGGTATCAATCCGGCCGAAATAGATTTCAATATATGAAAAAGATAATTATAGCCTCAGCCATAGTGCTGCTTACTGCCCAGTCCTGCTTTATCAAGGTGAAAATCAGCGACGAGACCAAAGCCGGCTTTGCTGCCTTGACGGACGATATCGAATATGTGGACTCTACCATAGCGCTGATTCCTGATATTGACTTTGTCCAGGTGGACGGAAACTGCGATTGTTTCCTGTTCTGTACTGACGGAGAGCCGTATTGTGAATTCTACGGCCCCGAAGGAATGATAATCAATGTAAACAAGGAGGAAGGGCACAATTCCCTGTGGATATCCACTCCCCGGGACTCTTCTTCATACATATCTTTCGGCAGGAACCGCAAATCTCCGACTGTAAATGTGTATCTGCCTGCATATTCAAGGCTTTCCTTCAATGGAAGCGGAGACTACTATACCCCCGACGACCTCGTCGTCCCTTCTCTGTCCGTGACTTTGCGGGGCTCGGGAGATGTTTCCATTGGTTCAGTCAAATGCGATGAACTGGACATTGTTCTCTCCGGCTCGGGAGACATAAAGACGCAGCCGTTCGAGGCATCTGTCCTCAGGGCGGCGGTCATCGGCAGCGGTGACATTTTCCTTAATGGAAATTCCGGCAAGGCCGATTTGCAGGTCAAGGGCAGTGGAGACATCAATGCCAGGAGGCTGAATTCCTCGGAAATAAGAGATACTGTTACCGGTAGCGGAGACATAGCACTGCCCGAGTAGCAGCAGTCTATGCAATGAACATACGCGCCGGCTCCCGTCCAGGAGGCCGGCGTTTTGTCATTTTGAGGAATTTGTGTAAATTTGCAGTCTGTATGAAGAAACTCTTTGTCATATCGCTTCTGCTGGCGGCCCTGTCAGGATGCTCCAAGATCGCTGATGTTCCCGGCAATACTCCGGGAGTCCCCAAGGAGCCCGTGCTCGTTGTCCGCGGAGGGGCAATCGACCATGAAAGCAACGAGCCTGTGCGTGGGATAATGGTCGTCCTTTTTACGAACAAGGGACAGGTGCTTGTGCGCAAAGACACTTCATACACCACTTCGGAAGGCCTGTTCGAAGTGCTGTCTCCCGGCTTTGCCAACGACAAGTCCTACAGCCTGCTGGCCAGGGACATGGACGGCATGGACAACGGGGGAGAGTACGAGTCTTCCGTCATAGATATAAACATCAGCGAGTCCAGCCCGTCGTTCAACAATCAGTCAAACAGTTATATAGTGGACGGGAACGTATTTTATTTGAGCCGGTCCAAGTGACCTTTGCAGTCCCTCCACTGCTTGGGGGTGCAGCCTGTCAGGGCCTTGAACCTCCTGTGGAAGTTCGACCTGTCGGTGAATCCTACCATTATGGATATCTCGCTAAGGCTTAATTTGTCATATTCGAGTATCAGCCTCTTGGCCGCATCTATCCTGATGTCGGACTTCCAGGTGCGGAAATCCGTCTCCAGATGGTTGTTGAAGTAACTGACGAGACTGCTCTTGGTGATGCCGAACTGCCTGGCGAGGTCGGTCTCCGAGAAATCGTCGGCAAGATTGTTTTCGTCCGCTACGAACTCATCCAGACGTCTCTGTATGTCAGGAACTTTTAACTTGTCGAAGGAGGCTTTGGGCTTCTCCTTCTTCACTATGGGAGGGACCCATGGGAGGGGAGCAGGCTCTACCTTGACCTCGGGGGTGTCGTCGAGGTCGGAAGGGTCGAAGGTGCCGAAAAGAATCAACTTGAGCGGCAGAGGTATGTTGAGATGCCGGGCCTTGTACCTGAGCCTTTCTGACAATGTTGACAGCATAGTTCTAGTGTTGCAGGCAATTATGTAACCTGCCATTACAAAAATACATGTTTTTTTTGTAAATTTGCGCTCGAAACACAAATAATTGACATTATGTTTGAAAATCTGTCAGAGAGACTGGAGAAGTCGTTCAAGATACTGAAAGGCGAAGGGAAGATTACCGAAATCAACGTTGCCGAGACCGTCAAGGACATACGCCGGGCCCTGCTCGATGCCGATGTCAGCTACAAGGTGGCCAAGGAGTTCTGCGACAGGGTCAAGACCAAGGCCATGGGACAGGATGTGCTCACCGCGGTGAAGCCTCAGCAGATGATGGTGAAAATCGTCCATGACGAGCTCGCGGAGTTCATGGGCAGCCAATCCTCCGACATCAATGTCAAGGGCAGTCCTGCAGTGGTTCTCGTAGCCGGTCTGAACGGTTCCGGTAAGACTACGTTCTCCGGCAAACTGGCCCTCCATATAAAGAGCAAGAGGGGAATGAAGGTCCTGCTCGCGGCCTGCGATACTTTCCGTCCCGCCGCTATCGAGCAGCTGAAGGTCCTGGGCGACCAGATTCAGGTTCCCGTATATACGGAGGAAGGCGAGAAGGACCCCATACGCATAGCACGCAACGCCATTTCCAAGGCCCGCAGCGAAGGCATACCGGTGGTCATCGTCGATACCGCCGGACGGCTTGCCGTGGACAAGGATCTCATGGATGAGATTACGGCCCTTCATGATGCCGTGAATCCTACCGAGACCCTCTTCGTGGTGGATGCGATGACAGGTCAGGATGCGGTCGAGACCGCCAGGGCCTTCAACGATGCCATCGACTATGACGGAGTCGTGCTGACCAAGATGGACGGCGATACCAGAGGCGGTGCGGCACTTTCCGTAAAGGCAGTGACCGGCAAGCCGATCCTCTATGTCGGTATGGGCGAGAAGCTTTCGGATCTGGACCAGTTTTATCCGGATCGTATGGCCGGCAGGATCCTGGGAATGGGCGACGTACTGACGCTGATCGAAAAAGCGGAACAGAATATGTCCCTTGATGCCGAGACCGAGAAGGATATGGCCGGGCGCCTGCGAAAAGGCAAGTTTGATTTTAACGATTTCCTGACTTCTATGAAGCAGATGCAGAATATGGGCGGCCTTACAAGTATCCTGTCGATGCTTCCCGGTGTGGGCAGCAAGATGAATGAGATCGAAGGGATGATCGATGAAAAGGCGATGAAGCGTACCGAAGCGATCGTGCTGTCTATGACACCGCAGGAACGGTCCAATCCGAA
>JAFVCK010000044.1 GCA_017479265.1 Bacteroidales bacterium
GACATCACTTCGACGGAACTGTCCGTCACTTCCTCTTTCCCCAATATATAAGGTGCTGAGTTGAGCGTCCTACCGCGGCAGGGGTTAGCTCAATCGGACTCCAAATTGCGCTTCACGCAACACGAAGTCCTATAACATTATGAAACCATCATCGCGAAAATCCGGGAAGGCAAGGCGCACGAACTTTCCGAAGGCGACACGATGTACCTCGGAGCATGCAGGAAAGGGGCCAAAGGGGACGCTGACGTAAAGTATATGCTCCCCGACGGCAAGGAAGCAGAAATGGCGGCACCTCGAAGAGCCTTCGCTCTGAAACAACAGTACATGCGGACCATCCTGGCCTTTGCCCAAAAGAGCGGCGGCCAGGGCACATACAACGGGTCGGCGCTCGTCAAAGGATACGGCCCGCATCTGATGGATGTAGCAGAATTGAAAGAAAAGTCATTCGAACAGATTCTGCTGGAGAGGTTCAAACCCTTCTACGGCCTGACTTACAAGGAAATATGCGCCGCCCTGGGCATACAGGAATCAAACGCAAAGCACAAATATGCCATGGCCACGAATGAAATCCTCACCGAGAAAAGGACAAAAGGCAAGAACGTACTGGACTCAGAAGAATTTGTCAAATCCGGTATCCGCCTCAAGTCCCTGAGGGTTGAACCGGACGGCAGGATTGAACAGCACATTTCGTTCGAAGCAATTGACTACGAAGAACTTATGCAGGAAGACAGTTGGCTTGACTCACGATTCTACGAACTGGCCACCAGCAGATTCCTGTTTGTCACATACAAGAAAAGCACGGCCGGCGGGACAAGCGACTACAGGCTGGACAAGACATTCTTCTGGACAATGCCGCCGGAAGCCCTGGAAGAAGCCCGGAAGTATTGGGAAAACATAAGATACAACGTAGCCCGCAACTGCTTCGACCCCAAATACTACTACAAGATAAGCGACCGCAAGATTTTCCATTTCAGGCCGCACGCCGCTAACGCAAAAGACCTTACGCCCAATCCCAACGGGGGCATGGTGAAGAAATACAGCTATTGGATAAACCGTGACTATATCGCCAGAATAATCGAAGAAGCATAGAGTCACTTGAGCCTGCGCTCAAGTTCCTGTCCTATCCGGGTGATAATACCACAAACAAGGGCGTTGCCCATCAAGAAGGCCCTCTTTCCATTGTCCACTCCTTCAAGCAGGGTATGGTCGGAAGGGAACATGTTCAGCCTCTCCAGCTCCACTGGAACCAGCCTCCTGAACCGGCCGGTCTGGTCCTGGATGACATGCCGGCACCTGTCCGGACTCTTGCCGCCCTCGGAAGTGATGATAGTCCTGGAAGGCTTGTCGATTGAATCGGGAAAATCCATTCCACCCTCGGAATAAAAATACCGGAAACCATCCTTTCTTGTCCTCGGCTCACGCTTAGGTCCCTTGAAATACTGCCATCTGGATATCTGGGAATCAGGCACATAGAACTCTTCGGGGACTTCCTCTGGAGTGACCATGATATCGCGAATTTTCATAGGCTTGTCATCACAGGAAGGAAGCGTAGCGGCTGAATATGCAACGCCGTCCACCATCAAACCGCTGCTCTCAAAAGGACGCAGCTTGTTGCTTTGGTTGAATTCGGAGGAAATGCCGGGCAGACGGTCTTCCTGCCGGGACGACAACTCCACGCACCGTAGTGCAGGCTCCTTCTCGGGCCTGACCACTGGGAAGGCCTTTGCAAAGATTCCCGAGGAATAAATCCAATCCTGCGGATTGGTAAAGCCGGTTGCGGCAGGACTGTCCTTGAGATAACCGACGATATAAGTGCGGCGGCGCTTCTGGGGCATGGCATAGTCCGCGGCATTGATTACACGCCACTCAACGATATATCCGAGTTCATTAAGACACTCGAGGATTATTGCAAAATCCCGACCCCTCTGACGCGCCGGAGACAAAAGGATACGGTCCACATTCTCCAGCAGGACAATGGACGGACGGCGCTCGCCCTTCTCCTTGAGAATACGGTAAATCGCCCACCAAAGGACTCCTTTTTTGCCTTCTATGCCTCTGGAATTGCTAAGTGTCGTAGCCACGGAATAGTCCTGACAAGGGAAGCCACCTACCAACATGTCATGGTCCGGTATCTCATTGGTTTCCACCAGATTGATATCTCTATTCACCACGCTGCCCGCGCCGAAATTCTTCTCATACACCATGGCGGCATGCTGCACTTTCGTGGCAGGTTCCCACTGATTGGCCCAGACAGTCTTGAAAAAGTCCGCGTCAACCCGGTCAAGGCCGACACGAAACCCGCCTACTCCGGCGAACAACTCGACTACTCTCAGTTCTTTCATATTTGGAACCTTTGCGATGCAAAATTACAAAAGAATGCTTTAGGATCCAAATCTTTTTGAAGTTTTTGCAGGGTATCAGATAATCCCCAGCTCGGTGGCGCGGCGGAGCATGTCGGAAACGTTCTTCACGCCCTCTTCGTAGGTGAAGCTGACTCAAAAATGGCTCATATAAAATTTCGGTAACCATTTCAAAACAGCTTCTTAATCCGGGGGCTGGCTGAAGAGAGAATCTTCGGTCAGCCCTCTAAATTTGCAAAAGTCGCGGATTGTCACTAACTTTGGAGACCTATGCGAAATTTGCTTACATACCTGCTGCCCATAGTATTGCTGACCGGAGCCTGCAAACTGATTCCGGAGCGGGCCGTAAGGATACCTATGCCCATAAAGGTCGTCACACAGACTGTCACGCTCAGCGAAGGCGGCGGCAAAGGCACTTGGGCAGGAGAGATAAGCGCCTCCAAATCAGCCACTTTGACAGCCCCTTATCCCGGCACCATAGAGAGCATTCCCGTCCGGAAAGGCAGCCGCGTGGCCAAGGGACAGACCATAGCGGTGGTGCGCTCGTCCCAGGTGGACGACGCAGTCAGGATAGCCAAGGCCACCCTGGACCAGGCCAAGGACGCTCTCGAGAGGGTAGGCAAGGTATATGCGACAGGCAATGTCTCCGAAATCCAGATGATGGACATACGCACGCAGGTGGAAAAGGCCGAAGCAGCCTATTCCTCGGCATGCAAGACCCAGGAGAACGGAGTGATAAAGGCCCCCTTCGGCGGCATGATAACTGACATAATTCCGCAGAGCGGCACGCAGGCTGCGCTTCTCCAGCCCATAGCCACCATCCACGACATGGGCGGACTGAGCGTGCGAATCTCCGTCCATGAGAACGAAATCGGCGGCATAAAAACAGGAATGAAAGCGACCGTGGACATTCCGGCACTGGACCTCAGGGGAGTGGAAGCAACTGTGTCAGAGAAAGATATGCTCGCCTCGCCGCTGTCCCACACCTACGCCTGCACCCTCATATTCCAAAAAACTCCCGCAGGCCTCATGCCCGGGATGTCGGTGCGAGTCCACATAGTAAAGCAAGGCCCCGGCCGCATAGTTATACCTGCTTCCGCGGTACAGATGGACAGCGAAGGCAAATATGTATGGCTGGATGACAAGGGCGTGGTCCGCAAAGCCCGCATCACCACCGGAGGCTTCCTCGGAACAGGCGTAACGGTCACGTCCGGCCTTTCCGAAGGCGACCTTGTCATAACCAAAGGATACCAGAAGGTATCGACAGGAATGTACGTCACAAGATGAGCGGAATCAGGGGAAGTTCCATAATTCTTGGAGCCATACGCCACAAGAAGGTGGTGTATGCCATAACCCTGCTGCTGATTGCCGTCGGAATCACCGGCCTGGTGAGGATGAACAGGGACGAGTTCCCCACCTTCGAGATTACCCAGGGACTGGTAGCCGCCGTATATCCCGGAGCCACCGCCGCCCAGGTTAGGGACGAGGTCTCTATCCCCTTGGAAAAGGCCCTCATGGGCATACAGGAGGTCAAGAGGGAGACCCTCAAAACGGTCACCCGCGAAGGTATATGCTATATCTACCTGGATGTCAACACCCCCGTGGAGAAAAAGGACGAGGTCTGGTCCAAGCTCAAGCTGAGGCTCAACACAGTCAAGCTGACCCTTCCCCCGGGCGTTCTCGCCCTAGTGGTGATTGACGACTTCAGCGACACCAGCGCCCTGCTAATCGCAATGGAATCCGAGGACAAGGGCTACACGGAAATGAGGGGATATGCCGAAGGGCTGTGCGACAAGCTGCGGGGACTCCCCACCCTGTCATACGCCAGCGTGCTCGGAGAACAAACGGAAGAGATTGCAGTAACCCTTGACACCGACGCTCTTTCCACCTACGGACTCAGCCCCGAATCCCTGCTGCTGGAATACCGGACGGCAGGCCTTAAAGTCTCCGGAGGCACTTTCAAGACTTCAGACGGCGCATCCCCCATACATGTAAGCGAGCCCCTCTCCACGGAAGCCGACATAGCCTCCAAAATCATATACACGGACCCTTCGGGCAACACCGTGCGCCTTGGCGACGTGGCCACCATAGACAGGCGCTACAAGCAGCCCTCGTCCATGGTATCGTATAACGGCCATACAGCCCTGGTAATCAACGTCTGCATGCGCCCGGACAACAATATCGTGACCTTCGGCAGGGATGTCGAAAAAATCATAGAGGAGTATTCCCTGACCCTTCCCGACTCTGTCAAGATGAGCCGCATAACGGACCAGCCCAAGGCCGTAAGGCTATACATCCTTGGCTTCCTGAGGGACCTGCTCATCTCCATCCTGGTGGTTATATTCGTGATGCTGATGCTATTCCCCATACGCTCGGCGCTGATTGCAGGCTCGGGAGTCCCCGTCTGCACGGGAGTTACCCTCGCGGTCATGTACTTTACCGGCATGCAGCTCAACACCGTCACCCTGGCCGCCCTCATAGTGGTGCTGGGAATGATAGTGGATGACTCCATAATCACCATGGACGGATATATGGACAAGCTCGGGCGCGGCATGACCCGCGAAAAGGCCGCCGTAGCCAGCGCCAAGGAACTGTTCATGCCCATGTTCATGGCCACCACCGCCATAAGCGTGATGTTCTTCCCGGCCAAGCACTTGATTACCGGATATTTAGGCTTCTTCATAAAGTCCTTCCCATGGATTATCACCATAGCCCTCGCCTGCTCGCTGGTATATGCCATGCTGGTGGTGCCGTCCCTCGAAATCAGGTACATCACCTCCACGACGGCCGGCATAGGGCCTTTCGCCAAGATGCAGTCCGCATTCTTCGGGGCCATGCAGAGAATCTACGACAAGGGAGAAAAGTTCTGCTTCAACCACGCCGGCCTCACGATGACAGCCGGAGCGGTTGCTATAGGACTGGGCATAATGATGTTCATGCAGCTGAACATACAGATGATTCCCAAGGCCAACAGGGACTGCTTCGCCGTGGAAGTGCTGATGGAAGGCGACGCTCCCATGGAGTCAACCGCCAGGGTCTGCGACTCCCTCGCCAAAATGATGCTCACAGACCACAGGATAACCTCGGTGACATCCTTCACAGGAGGAGCAGCGCCCAGATTCCATGCCACCTACACCCCTATCCTGCCCGGCGAGAACATAGGCCAGCTCATAGTGAACACCACTTCCGACAAGGCCACCGTCGAGCTTATCCCCTTGTTGGACAGGAAGTTCCAGCATTATTTCCCTGAAGCGCTGGTGCATATACGCCAGATGGACTACCAGACTGCTGATGCCATAGACATATCCCTTGCAGGGGCCTCACCCGAGGAGCTAAAGCCCTTCGCCGACAGCATAAGGGCGTTCATGTACACCATGGATGAACTCAAATTCATACGCTCCGACTTCGACGGCCTGAAATCCTGCATAGATGTCACCCTGGACCCTGACGAGGCATCCCGCATGGGAGTGAACAAGACGCTGGCAGGTCTCTCGCTGTCAGGTATTTACAACGGAAGGACCATCGCCACGGTATATGAGGACGACATGCAGGTGGAGGTCAATCTGTACAGCAACGTCCCTGCCGTGAACTATTCCGACGTGGCCGGGCAGGCCGTTCCTTCCCTCGTTCCCGGCAGCATGGTTCCGCTGGAGCAGGTGGCGGATGTCAGTCCCGGCTGGACCGTTCCCCAGTACCAGAGCATAGCCGGAGAGGAATGTCTCGACATATATGCCGACATGAAGACAGGATGCAGCCAGCCCTCTGCCATGAAGAAAATCAAGCGCTATATCCGGCAAAGGATAGAGCCCGGGATCCCCGAAGGAGTCAAGATAAATTATCTGGGACTTGATACCATAAACGGTTCTGTCATGCCCGAGATTGGCTGGAGTTTCCTCGCCGCCGTATCGATACTCTTCCTATTCCTGCTGCTGCATTTCCGCAAGTTCAGCATAGCGGCACTGACAATGGTGCTGAGCCTGCTGTGCCTGTTCGGGGCCTCCTTCGGCCTGTGGGTATTCGGCATGGACTTCTCAATCACTGCGGTGCTCGGCCTCATAAGCCTGGTGGGCATAATAGTGCGCAACGGGATTATCATGTTCGAATATGCAGAGGAACTGCGCTTTGAAAGGGGATTCAGCGTGCGGGATGCGGCCTTCATGGCCGGCAAGAGGCGCATGAGACCCATATTCCTGACCTCCCTGACCACTGCTCTCGGAGTGCTGCCCATGATACTGAGCGGCGACCTGCTGTGGATGCCCATGGGAGTCTGCATAGCCTTCGGCACCCTGCTTTCCATTGCCCTGATAGTACTGATTATGCCGGTTTCCTACTGGCAGCTTTTCAAAAACGCCGACTCAAAATGAAAAGGTTGTTGATTGCGGCCCTGTGCCTGATTGCCGTCTGCTGCGGCCCCAGGAAGTCCCAGGCCCCTGCCACGAGGGCTTTCCCCGAGGTCAAGGTGCCCTCCATGCTGTATGAAAACGAGGCAGCCGAGTACCTGGCCATGCATTTTTGGGACGAATTTCTGGACGGCGAAAAGACCTGGCTATGCGACTCTGCGCACATTGCAGGCGTAGATTGCATAAAGGTAGAGGAAAAGGTCGGGCTGTGGGCCACGGTGCTCGGCATGCTGTCCCCGCAGGCGGCTCGCAGCAGCACCAAAGGGCTTACGGACAGGATGGAAGCCTGCCTCAAGGCGGACAGCCTGTCGAACATTTATCCAAGACTTACGGACCTGATTTCCAGATATTTGTACGACCCCAACTCTCCAGTCCGCAACGAAGATGCATACGGGCCTTTCGCCGAAGGCTTGTCCAAATCATCCTTTGTCCCCAAGGAGAGAAAGAATGGATATGCCTTCGAGGCCAGGATGTGCGCCCTCAACGCCACCCTCACCCCTGCGGCAGATTTCCGCTTCACGGACCAAAAAGGCCGCACACGCAGCCTGTACAGCGTGAAAGCCCCTCTCACCCTGCTGTTTTTCAGCAATCCGGGCTGCCCCGCCTGCAAGGAAATAATGGGAGTGCTGACGGAGCCTGCCATATCGGAAATGGTCTCTCGCGGCGACCTTGCAGTAGTCAATGTCTATATAGACGAGGAGTTGGACAAATGGCGCGAATATGTACGGGAATACCCCTCTTCCTGGTACACCGGCTACGATAAGGAGCTGATAATCAGGAGCGACCTCCTGTACAACGTAAGGGCCATTCCTTCGCTGTATCTTCTGGACAAGGACAAGAAAGTGCTGCTCAAGGATGCTCCCGTCGAAAAGGTGATGGAAGCCCTCTACCGATGCACCTCCACCGTAGACCAGGAAGCCCCGTATCCGGCCCAGTAGCCAAGGCCTCCCTCAATGTTGGAAGGCAGGTTTTCGCGCACTGGGAAAACCGGAGACGCTGACAGCGACGACACTCTCTGGAAGGCGTTCCAGTACTCCCAGGTCTGCCTATCCATGGTACAGAACTTTATATGCACCTTGTCCCCTTCGTTGTATGAAGAAGTATATGTCTGCCGGGCTATGGTGCGGCCGGGATTGACACCTGTCGTAAGCTGCTCCCTGCCCTGGAAATCATCGTTGCTGAACACCCCGAGGAATGACGGCGCATAGCAGCTGTCCACCTTCTCCACCCTTGTGAAGAAAGCATAGTATTCGCCTGAAGGAGAGAAGGTTGCGAGTATGGAGAAGGCATCACCCGAGGGGACGGTCTCTATCTTGTCGAGCGTCCGGGGCTCAGGAATCGTGGTCTTCGCCGTAAGCACCTTGCCGTCATATTCCACCTTCAGGCTATAGGTCCTGCCTGGCACTCCGTCCATCCATGCGGTGGTATAGATATATCCCGTATCGTAATGGTCGTCAGGCCTTCCGATAAGCACTACCTCGTCGGTGCCGTCGCTGACCGTGACCTTGGCCCAGCGCACTATGTTCTCGCCAAGGTCCTCTATCTTCCTAAACTCGGTGGACAAGGGGGCGGACTTTGTGACCATCACTATGGGAGGTAATCCGGAATCTATCCACCCTTCTACAACTATCTGCTGCTCAGCAACTTTAATATAGTCGGAAGTGCAGGAAGAGAGGGCGGCGAGGCAGAATATAAGCAGCAGTCGTTTCATCAGAATTTATAGAACCAGTTTATGGAAGGCATTATGCGCAGGGCGAAATAATAGGGGCGGTATGAGTAGGTAGGCTCGCTGTCAACCCTGTAATCCTCAGGTATTTCGTCACCTGTCATAAGCCTGTAGGAAATGTCGTTGCGGGCGGCATAGACATTGTAAATGGACATGCCGATGCCGTGGCGGACCCTGCCGTCATTGCGGAAATACCACCTGAAACTCACGTCGAGCCTCGTATAGGGCCTCACCCTCGCGGCGTTGTGGGGCCCGAAGGTGCAGATAAACTGCCCTCCTGTCAGATAAATGGCTTCCGGCGCGGTGAAAGGAGTGCCCGAGGCTGCCGTGAACACGGCTCCTGCATCCCAGCGTTTCTGGGACCAGGTGGCCGCGAGGTTGAACTCGTGAATTCTCTCGTGGTTGGAGGGAAAGACCTCGTCACTGCCCTCGAAACGCCTCAGAGAACGGCCCAGGCTGTAACTCGCCCAGCCTGTCAGACGGCCGGAGTTCTTGTGCAGCATAAGATTGAGACCGTAGTTCCATCCGTCACCCTTAAGTATCATGCTCTCAAGAGAATACGCCGTCGAAAGAAAGTCCAGCAGATTGCCTCCGTACTCCACCTGGTGGTAAAGCCTGCGGTAGTATAACTCCGCCGACAAATCCAGTCCCGCACGCGGAAGCGCCAGATTGTAGGCAAGGCTCCCGTAAACGGAACGCTGGGGCTCGCTGTAGTCTCCTGCGAGGAACCAGAATTCCATGGGAAAGCCCAGATTGGTGATTCCGGTCTGGAACAGCATCTGGGAGGCGGCCCCTCCGCTGAGCACCACCTTGCCGCCACGGTAGAGGTTGGCAGCTATGCTCCCGTAAGGGGATATATACCAAAATGAGCGTTTCTCGGGAGAAAGATACCACTGTCCGAGAGCCCCGGCC
Source organism: Bacteroidales bacterium (assembly GCA_017479265.1). Classification (GTDB taxonomy): domain Bacteria; phylum Bacteroidota; class Bacteroidia; order Bacteroidales; family UBA932; genus Cryptobacteroides. The sequence continues at coordinate 9,399 of JAFVCK010000044.1, forward strand.
TTGAATGTAAAGTACTGTCCGGCAGGAAGTTCGGCGCTCGCTCCAAGACTCCCTTCCAGGGCCTTCTGCTCCTTCTGCACGGGGGCGAGCAGCATGTCCGAGGAAGTCACGTTGACAGCCTGGGGCAGGGCATGGTGGAAGGCTATGGAAGCGGAGAAATCGAAATAAGGTATGGACACTCCCGCCTTGTAGCCGTAAGTCCTTATGAATGAGGGGATTTTACCCTTGAGATAGGAATGTGAGAGGTCCACGTCCAGGCCGAAAAGAGTGGCATACAAATCCTGCGTAAGAGTCAGCCGGCCAGCAGAATGTATCCACTTAACGGAGCCCAGGCCGTTCCACCACCGAAGGCCCAGATAAAGGTCGTTGGCGGGAGAAGAGTACAGCACGTCGTCGGAGCCGTAATAGGCCTGTGCCCTGATTTCGTCACGCTCCCCGGGAGCGTAGCGGAAACTGAGGTTGAAATCGTCGAAGCCGTAGCGAAAAGGGTCCTTGTCTATCTTGAGGAAAGGGCGGTACAGAAGATTGAGGAAGGAGCGCCGGGCGGAGAAAGCAACGGCCGCCTTGCGCCCGAGGGGGGCCTTGAGGGTACCCGAGGCGCTGACAAGCCCCACGGAAAAGTCCCCGCCGAAACGCCTTGCTGTATCTATGGCCGGCACCATGTCTATGCTGCCTCCAAGCCTCCCAAGGCCCTGTGCCACGGTAGAATACGACATGGTGGAAAAATGCGAAGGGTTGAATACGGAGAACAGGCCCAGGATATGGGTTGCGCCATATACCGGCACCCCGTCCATGGATACCATGTTGTGTCCGTTGTCGCAGCCTTGAATATGTATTCCCGCGTCCACATCGCTGCCTGTCTGCACGCTGGGCAGCAGGCGCACGAAGCGAACAGGGTCGTTGTTGCCAAGCAACGAAGGCAGGCGGGAAAGCCCTCCGATATCGGCTTTCAGAGTGGCACCGGTGCTTATGGCCGAAGTATGCCTCCTTGCCGCCACCACGGTACTGTCCAAAAGGTGCATAGAGGAATCGGTCTGCGCCGAAACCCTGCAAGGCAGCAGCCAGAGGGCAATCAGTGCAGACCGAATAAGAATTGCAGCCTGTCGGGAAGGCTTCAAGAATTACCTCCTCGCGACTCTGAGGTCGCCGGGAGTCCCGGACATGGGGTCTTCATCATGGATGAAACCCACCTCATGCAGCCAGGTACCTACCTTTTCGTACCATCCGTAAAAAGCCTCCATGAGGGCCTGGAAGTTCTCCTGCGTGAAGAAATCCTCGAAAAGCACGTATGCTGTACCGTCGTCGAAACGGATGACGGGAACTACCCTGAAATCGACGTTGCCGTCAATTGTCTCCCTGTCAGGCTCCAGTCCGAGATGGGCGGAAGGAGCGTTGCCGCCGAAATATACATTCAATTCCATTTGGTCCTCGGCCTGGCCTACGTATGACTTGAAAGCTGCCTCGGATTCGGTATCCATGGCCTTGTTCATAAATTCTACGAAATCGACCAAGTTGACTTTGCCCTTTATCTGCATCTTGCCCAGCACATCGATATCGGCCTCTACCAGGGTAGGAATCTGAGGCTCGAGATAAGAATCTCTCCACCAGTAGCTCCTGTATTCATAATCAGGTGTACCGTCTCCGTCCAAATCTTCGCCTTCATCCGAACTCTCATGTTCTGTTACACCCCTTTTGGCCATAAAGCCGGTCTCGCTTAAAACTGCGTGGACAAGCTGAGTATCATTACATTTGAACACTGCATCGACATCGGCATTTTCAGGAGAATAGAATACCCTGTTGAGGGAGAGGTTGTACGGGCCGGCATCCAGGGAAGCGGTCACGCTGAGGCGGTCGGAATCAAGGTCGAGTATCTGGTCGGAGAACATATCCTCGTATTCCACGCTGACAGCCACGTCCATGAGGGAATCTCCGCCACGGAAGAGAGTGGCATCGATGGTCTTGGGCATATAGAGATATGTATAATCCTTGGTGTGTTCTTCAGTGATGGAGACATCCGTTATGACCTTGATATTATATCCTTCCTGCTGTGAATAAGGACCTACAATCTCATTGGTGACAGGATTTCTCCACATGTAATAATCGTCAGAGCCTTTTACATCCCAGCGTTCCTGCGTAGCAGTCCAATCTATATAAAGGCTCTCCCAATCGGACCTCTTGGAGTAGTAATCCTCCTTGTAACCTTCGACATAAAGACTGTTAGGATAGTCGGTAATCCGGGCTGTCATGGCGACTTCATCTCCGTCTATGTTCTCCACGAACTGCAGATTGTCCGCCGGCTCATACCCCCATGCAGTTGCACCTTCGGGAAGAGTGTATTTGCCTTTGAATTCGGAGAATTTGATATCGACAGTGCGGACTTCATATCCCTCGCCATCGACATCGGTTGTTTCAAATTGCGGGACAAGATTCATTTGTATAGCCTCGGTATTGTACGCGTTTCCCTTCTCGTCCATGCCGGCGATACGCATGCCGAACTGTCCGAATGTATAGAAAGCGTCGGACCAGTAATCAAGGTCGGCGTAAGAGACAAGTTCAATTCCGATTTCGTTAAGTTTCTCCTTTATTTCCTGCTGGCTGAGCACTACATCAGGGTCTTCGGAGACGGTAGGATCGTCCGAAACGGTGGGGTCCACGGAAGTTCCGGGATCGGAGGAATCGTCGGGACGGGTAGGATCTACGGATTCTGTAGTAACAGGATCCTTGGAGCCTTCAGTCTGCTCGACAGGGCCTTTGCAAGCGGCTGCAAATGCGAATGCAGCCAGCAATAACATCAGTTTCTTCATATTGTCATAATGGTTGGTTTGTATTATCTTGCCATAAAAATATTTTGTCGCCACGGCGCAGTTTGGGACAGGCCACCGAGCACCTGACCCCCTGCGGGGCTTCCTGCACAATGCCATAGTCCACCCTCATATCCTCTATGGTGAACTCTTCCACTCCGGTGGTGGCGCCTATGGCCATCACCCTGTCGCCTACCCTCAGCGGATGGGCCTCCACGGCGATTTCGGCCACTCCGATGCGGTCGAACCAGTTGGTCACCTTGCCGGCATAAACCTTGGTCCTGGTGGCCTGGCTGCCGTAACGGTCGCTCCACTCTCCCAGAGGGCCGCCCTGGTAATATCCGTCCCAGAATCCCCGGTTGAACACCTCGGCGAGGGACTGCTTGAGGCGTGCCCCGAGAGAGGCGTCGTAAGTGCCGTCGCAGACGGCATCGGCAGCCTCGCGATAGCAAGCCGTGCAGCGCTTGACATACTCCGCCGAGCGTGCCCTGCCTTCTATCTTGAACACCCTCACCCCGGACTCCGTGAACTTGTCCATAAACTCTATGGTACACAGGTCCTTGGGCGACATTATGTATTTGTTGTCTATCTCCAGTTCATAGCCCGTCTCAAGGTCCGTGACCTTGTAGCCTCGACGGCAGACCTGCATGCAGGCTCCCCTGTTGGCCGAGGCTCCGTAGGCGTGCAGGCTGAGGTAGCATTTGCCGGAAATGGCCATGCAGAAGGCTCCGTGGGCGAACATTTCTATCCTCACCAGCTCTCCCGAAGGACCGCGAAGATTCTCTTCAACTATGCGTGAGTGTATCTCCCTGACCTGGTCCAGGTTCAGTTCGCGGGCCAGCACCACCACGTCGGCATAGCGGGCGTAGAAGCGAAGGGCCTCGAAATTGGAGATGCTCAGCTGGGTGGAAATATGCACCGGAAGGCCTATCTCGCGGCAGTACAGTATGGCCGCCATGTCTGAGGCTATGATTGCGTCCACGCCGGCCTCCTTGGCCGTGCGAAGCGCACTGTACGCATCCTCAAGGTCCTCCCCGTAGAGCACTATGTTCAGGGTCATGTAGGTCTTGACCCCGCTACCCCGGCAAATCCTCACTACCTCCGGAAGGTCCTCGGGAGCGAAATTGTTGGCGGAACGCGAACGCATGTTCAGGCGGCCTATCCCGAAATACACGGAATTGGCACCGCCCTGTATGGCAGCTCTCAGGCACTCGAAGTTGCCCGCCGGAGCCATTATTTCCAATGCGTTCCTGTCCATTCCAACCTATTTGCTGCGTCCTACAAGCTTCTCTGCGAAGCGGCGAAGGGTCTCCAGACGGACTCCGCTGCACACCGAGGAAGCAAACTCCATGGCCTTGGAGTTGAGACGGAGGATTTCGTATTTGGCATCCTCATCCACACCGAGTTCGGAGTATATGTTCATCACTGCGGCTATCTTCGCGCCCTTCTCCTCGTCCGTGCCCACAGGCATCTGCAAGGCCTTTTCGAGGGCCTCCGCCTGGGCCTGCGAAGCCTTTTCGAAGGCACGCACCGTCAGCCAGCTCTTCTTGTTGTTGACTATGTCGCCGCCGATGGGCTTGCCGAACACCTTCTCGTCGCCGTATGCATCCAGATAGTCGTCGGCCACCTGGAAGGCCAGGCCGAGGTTGTATCCATACTCATAGAGATTGTCGCAATCGGACTCGGAAGCGCCTGCTATGAGTGCGCCGAGCTTGGCGGCACAGGCTATGAGCGCGCCGGTCTTGAGGCCTATCATCTCTATGTATGACTCCATGGACACCCTGTCCATCCTCTCGAACTCCATGTCATACTGCTGGCCCTCGCACACTCCTGCAGCGGTATTGCAGAAAAGGTCCATCACCAGAGGCAACACCCTCTGGGGAGCCATGGTCATACGGCGGAAACTCTCTATGCTCATCACGTCGCCCGAGAGTATGCCGGCATCCATGCCCCATTTCTTCCACACCGTGGGCACTCCCCTGCGAAGAGGCGAATTGTCCATGATGTCGTCGTGAATCAGGGTGAAATTGTGGTAAATCTCCAGGCCCATGGCAGGCTGCAGAATCTCCTCCGTAAAACTGTCCTTGTACAGGCTGTAGGTCGTCAAGGCCAGACGGGGACGCAGTCTCTTGCCTCCGATTTCAATCATGTATCCGAGGGGTGCGTACAGGCCCGAGGGCTCCGAGGGGAAACCGGGGTTGCTGAAAAGCTGTTCCAGCACCTTGTCTATTCTGGATTCAGTCGTCATCTTCTTCGTCGTATGAATATATGTTCATTATGGCATCTATAGCCTTCATAAGCTTGTCGGAAAGGTCCGTGTCGCCGTACATCTTGACGGTGTCCGCAAGGTAGTACAGGCAGTTGCAGCACAGTTCGAAGTCGTTCTTGGCATACTCGTAATACTCCATGAAGAACTGTATGGACTCGAGCAGCCCTATGGAGAAGCGCTCTGCCAGGTCACGGGCCTTGTCGGGGGCTCCGGCCTTGTAGTAATTCTCTATCAAACCTATGACCACCACGTCGTTATGGTAGAATCCAAGGCAGATGGACTCGAGCGGCATATTGGACTCGGGAACGCACTCCTGGCAGCGGTCGAGCATCCTCACGGCTCCTTCCTTGTCGCCCTTTTCAAGAAGCATTCCGGAGGCCTGGAGGAAGATTTCCCTCTGGGGCACCACACCGAGGAAGGTGTAGAGGTTCTGGTAGTCCACGAACCAGTCTTTCGCTCCCAGGGCATCCCAGGTATAGACATTGTCCATCATGTAGATGAACTTGTCCGCGTCCACCCTGCCCAGGTCGCCGTTCTTGATGCGGTTCTTTATCGGCACGAGCACCGAGGAGAAGCCCACCGACATCAGGTATTCCTTCTGGCCTATGTTGATTTCGCCTCCCTGGCTGAGCATGTGCAGGGGACGGTCCCACTGATAGTTGCTCAGAAGGTCCAGCATAAAGAGTTCTATCTTTGAAAGATACTCCTTGTCCTTGGACATCGTGAACACTATCTCGTCGGGAATCTCGTCTGCGTATTCCTCTGAAAGTATGCCGTATTTCAGCACGTTCTCCTTGTTGACGGGTATGCTGAAGCGGCGGGTCATGAAATAGTCGGCCTTGCTGCCGTCCTCGAGCACTATCTTGGCATCCGGATGGCGGAACACGCGCATGGCGTCGGACAGGGGTATGACCTGGTCGCGGGTATCGACTATTCGTATGTAATCATTTGTGCCATAGAGATATTGCTCCTGGCTCACCTTCAGTGGCAGGGGCGCCGACTCGTTGATGGCATACTTCATCTGGCCTATGTACCAGTCCGTTCCTAGGAGGGAGGTATTGGCGATTCGCACGTCGGGACGTATGCCCTCGACCTCCTGGGCGTACCACAGGGGGAAGGTATCGTTGTCGCCGTGGGTTATGAGTATGCCGCCGGGGCCTACTGAATTGAGGTAGTTCTTGGCCATTTCCACGGCTGTGCGGCGGTTGCTGCGGTCGTGGTCGTCCCAGTTCTGCCGGGCCATGAGAGCGGGCACGAAGAGGCAGAGCAGGGTCACGGTGGAAGCCGTTGCAATGGCGGCCTTGCCGTGCAGCATACGGTCCAGGGCCTCCCAGAGGGCGGCTACGGCGAAGCCTATCCAGATGGAAAAGGCATAGAAGGAACCCGCATAGGCATAATCCCTCTCACGCACCTGGTAAGGCGGCTGGTTGAGGTATATCACTATGGCAATTCCCGTCATGAAGAAGAGCAGGAAGGTGACCCAGCAGCCCCTCTTGTCCTTGTCGAACTGGAAGAAAAGGCCAAGTATGCCAAGCAGCAGGGGCAGCAGGAAATAGTGGTTCTTGCCCTTGTTCTCGCGCAGTACGGTGGGAGCGTCGCTCTGGTCTCCGAGGCGAATCTCGTCCAGGAACCTTATGCCGCTCTCCCAGTTGCCGTAGAAAATCTCGCCCGGAGAAGGGCTGTGTATGTCGTTCTGGCGGCCTGCGAAGTTCCACATGAAATATCTCCAGTACATCCAGCCCAGCTGGTAGTCGAAGAAGAACTTCATGTTGGTGGCGAAACTGGGCTTCTTGTAGCGGGCTCCGCTTATCTGCCTGCCCTTGCCGTCGGAATAGGACTCGTAGAACTTTATGAAACGGTCGTCCTGGTTGCTCCACATGCGGGGGAAGAGCATCTTGCCTCGGGAGGCGTATTTCGCGTCTATGGGGCCGTTGGCCTTGATGTACTTGCCGTTCACGAGGGTCCAGTACTTGGTCACGATGAGGTCGTCGTAGGGGGAGCCGTAGTACTGGCCGTACAGTAGAGGGGTGCTGCCGTACTGCTCGCGGGAGAGGTAGCGCACCAGCGAGAAGGCGTTGTCGGGCTGGTTCTCGTTGGTGGGAGTCATCACGTTGGAGCGGATGATTACCATGCTGAACAGCGAGAAGCCCACAAGAATCGTGGTAAGGCAGAGGGTCGCCGTGGTAAGGAATACCTTGCCGTGGTTATGGAACCATATAAGGCCGAAAAAGCACAGGGCCAGCATGGCCACCAGGAAGAAGGCCGCACCGCTGTTGACGGGAAGATGGAGGCTGTTCACGAAGAAAAGGTCCACGTATGCCGCCAGCTTGGGGAGATAGGGAATGAGCAGGAAGACCAGCACGCCCAGCAGCACCACGCTCACGAGGCCTATCTTGATGAATTCCCAGAAGGTATATGGAGCATCCTCGCGGCGGCGGTAATAGTACATGTACACCAGGGCGGGAATGGCCAGCAGGTTCAGCAGGTGAACGCCTATGGACAGGCCCATGAGGAAGGAAATCAGCACTATCCAGCGGCTGGAATGGGGCTCGTCGGCCTCGTCGTACCACCTGGTCATGGCCCAGAACACCATGGCGGTGAACAGCGAACTCATGGCATAGACTTCACCCTCCACGGCGGAGAACCAGAAGGTGTCGGAGAAGCAATATGCAAGGGCTCCTACGGCACCGCTGCCGAATATGGCAATCGCCTGGCCCACAGAATATCTGCCGTCCTCGCCGGGGCGTACCAGCCTCTTGGCGAAGAACACTATGGTCAGATAAAGGAAGAATATGGTGAGGGCCGAGCAGATGGCGCTCATGGCATTGACGGCCATGGCGGCATGGGAAGCGTCGGAGAACATGGTGAACACCCTCGCAATGAGCTGGAACACAGGGTTTCCCGGCGGATGGCCTACTTCGAGTTTATATGAAGATGCTATGAATTCACCGCAATCCCAGAACGAGGCGGTGGGCTCTATGGTGGAAAGGTAGGTAATAGCGGATATCGCGAGGACGATTCCGGCCACTATCCTGTTCCACAGTCTGAATTTCTTTTGCTCCATGCAGTTTTCTGTTCGTTTCGCAGGCACGCGCCTGCGCGGATATAAAGTGCAAATATACGGAAAAGACCCGAAAGAACAAAGTCAGAAGCTGTTTTGAAATAATTGCTCTCATTTTCTATGGCCATTTTCGGCCATCTTCTGCATCCTCATCGGTTACGAAGCTACTGCTTCGCGCCCTCTTCGGATTTGAAGCTGACTCAAAAATGGCTCATATAAAATTTCGGTAACCATTTCAAAACAGCTTCTCAGTTCCCTCTTTTGGTACGGGTGTAGCCAAGATTATGGAGAAGGTCGGTGACCTTGTCGCGCCAGTCTCCCTGCACGGCTATCTGCCCGTCGGAGGACGACCCGCCGACTCCGAGGCGCACTTTCAGCGTGCGGGCGAGTTCCTTAAGGTCCTCTTCCCCTCCCTTGAATCCGCTCACCAGCGTGACCTGCTTGCCGCCCCGGTTGCGCCTGTCAATGGTGACCAAAAGATTCTGCCTGGAAGGCTCCAGGGTAGGGACCTCCTCTTGTTCTTGCTGCTGATATTGAAAGTCCGGATTGGTGGAGAACACCACCCCGAGACGCTTTTTCCAATCGTTTTCTACCATAATGCTCGTATTTCTACAAAACTAACCATTTTCGCGTCAAATAGCAAAAATATTGCCCCGGAGAGCCCTCTTGTCAAGAAAAAAGGCTATATTCGCAACCATTATGGGCATTTCGGACATAATGGAAGGAGTGCAGGGGACCGCCGAATGGGGCGATTCCCTGGCCAACTGCATCTTGATATCCCTGACGGCCGTACTGTTCATCCTGTACATGTCTCGCCTTCTCGCCCTGCTGCCTTTTCTCGGTGGCGGACTCACCAGATGGAACGACCTTGCCAACATAGAAGACAGCATGGGCCGCACAAGGGACCGCAACGCCCTCGCCGCCATATCCGTTCTTGCCATAGGACTGCTGGCCTCGAGATACTGCCTGTACTATCCACGCTTCATAAGGGGCATGGAGCCCGGGGTGCGCAGCCTCGTGACCATAGGGGTAATCACAGCGGTGCTGCTGCTTCGGGCCGCTCTTGTGCATGCATGCGTCCCAAGACGGGGCGGACGGGACAACTACCTGCTTTCGCAGCGCACCCTTTACGACTTTGTCATAATCTGGGCCCTTGGCGGAGGAGCCACAGCGGGCACTCTGTACATATTCAGAGCCAATATCCTGACTGTCAGAGTAGTTATGCTGGTATGCGCAGGGCTGCTCTGGTTGATTTTTCTGGTACGGCGCACACAAATTCTTCGCAATTCTTGCAGTCAATTCACAGCAATTTTGTATCTTTGCACCCTTGAATTGATTCCGGCAGCCTTGATAGTGGTCTCAGCTCTTGTTTTTTGAGCCGTGCAGGCCGCGCTGCCACCACGCTTTTGGACACATTATGGGTATGAAAAAGATATTGGTATCCCAGGCCGCCCCGATGAACACGGCCCCTTATACCGCCTTGACGGAGAAATTTGGCGCACAGATAGACTTCAAGCCTTTCTTTCTCATAGAGCCCCTGACTTCCAGGGAGTTCCGCACGCAGAGACTAAACCTTCCGGACTATACCGCGATAGTGTTTTCCGCCCGCCATACCATAGACGCATACTTCAAGATATGCGAAGAACTGAGGGTGAAGGTGCCTGAGACCATGAAATATTTCTGCACCACGGAGGCCGTCGCCATGTATCTGCAGAAGCACATTGTTTTCCGCAAGCGCAAGATTTTCTACGGAACCGGCACTCCCGAGTCCGTGCTTTCCCTCATAGGTCCCAAGCACAAGGGCGAGAACTTCCTGATTACCACCACGGGAGGCGGCAACAACGAGGCCATCACCAAGCTCTTCGACGCTGCCAAGCTCAAGTACACGACGGCGGTGTTCGTAAAGCCCGTTTCACAGGACCTCAAGGACCTGGACCTCGACTCCTACGACCTTGCCGTAGTCTATAATCCCGCTGACGTAAAGTCCCTCCAGGAGAATTTCCCCGGCTATAAGGCAGGAAATCTCAAGTTCGTCACCTTCGGCAAGCACATAGTGGATGCCATGGAAGAGGCCGGACTGCCCATAGAAATCAAAGCTCCTACACCACAGGTGCCTTCCGCGGCCAAGGCAATAGAATTGTGGCTGCAGGACAATGCCTGACAGAAGGCTCCGCAAGAAGGAAATAGTCCGCAGCAAAACGGATATAGGCCGCCTGCTGTCCAAAGGTCGCAGGGGTGCCGAAGGGGCGCTCAGATATTGCTTTTGGGAAGGCAACGGCCTGGAGTACAACAGGATACTGGTGGCCGTCCCGAAAAAGATGTTCAAGAGGGCCGTCAAGCGCAACCTCATGAAGCGCCGCATAAAGGAGGCATACCGTCTCTCCAAGGACCTTCTCGAAGGCGGCGGACGCGACGTGATGTTCATCTGGGCCTCCAAGGAGACAATGGATTTCGCCTCAACGCAAGCACTTGTATCACAGATACTTGCAACTATATCCTCACTATAGCATGACCAAGGCCCGCGAAATAGTCCGCAAGGTCGCCATCTTCCCCTTCGTAGTGCTGATAAAGTTCTACAAGGTGGCCATTTCGCCCTACAAGCCGCCGACCTGCCGCTTCACCCCGACCTGCTCGGAATACGCCCTCCAGGCCTTCCGCAAATGGGGGCCCTTCAAAGGACTGTGGCTGACCGTGAGGAGGCTGCTGCGCTGTCATCCCTGGGGAGGCAGCGGCTACGACCCCGTTCCGTAATACTATCGCCAGAAGGCGACTACAGTGGCTCCCGCATGGACCTTCACCTTGCGGTTCTTGGCCTTGCCGGGGACCCCGTCGGGTGATATGGTATAGATAAGCCTGCGCACCTTCATGTCGGTGAGGAAACGCACCTTGCGGCGATGCCGGGCGCTGCTGGAAACCACCGTTATATATCCCTCGTCGCACTTGAGATACTGCACGGCGATGCCGCTTCTTCTGCGGCGGAACATCATGGGAAGGGCCTCTGTTATGGGCCGCAGTTCCTGCATCATGAACTTTGAGAAAACCCTGCGATGGCCAGTGCGTATGGCCCCGAGGCCTATCATCGAAGGCACCCAGGTGACCGTTCCGCGGCCGTACTTGTTATGGATTATCCGCAGGGACTCGCCCGAAGCATCGTTCAGCAGCTCGGCATCCCACAGATGCACCCACATCTTGAGCCCGCCTATCCTTATCTTGCGGTCGCCCTTGTCGCAGTAGATTTCCCTTATGCGGCCGCCCAGCACATCGGAGAGTTCGAAATCCCCTCCGAAGACATTCTGCATATATTCGTCGTAGTAGAAACTCAGGCCTTCCACTATCAGCTTGCCTCCTTTCTTGACGAAGTCGCGGATATTGTCATAGTAGCGCCTCGGGATGCAGACCTGACCGGGGAGTATTATGCACAACCCGGCGTAACTGTCTTCGTCCCAGTTGTATTCGGACATTTCCCCAATTGTGGCCTTGACCCCGTTCTCCATGAGTATGTCGTACATGGCGGCGACGGATTTCATAACCCCTCCTTCGTGACGGCCCTCGTATAGAGGGTCCGAGAGGTCGCCCAGCTGCACCTGCTTCTCGGCCCAGAGGGACTCGCGGGTGTACAGTATTGAAATCAGCGACTCTGCGGGAAGGGCGGAGGAGAACAGGTCGGAGTTCTTCTTCAGGGCTATGGCGCTGTCACGTGCCGCTACGGCCCGCCCGGAAAGCTCTCCCTGCATGTCCAGAAGGCTCCATTCTCCGGCCTCGCCTCCGACGCCCCGGGGATTCAGGCTCCAGAAAATCACGCCCTTGGTGCCCTGGCCTATGCCCGTCCACAGCCACTTGGCAATCTCGGAAGGAGTGGGGCAGAAGGCGTTGAACGCGCTGTAGGTGTTGTTGCCGCCCTGGAGTTCGGTAATCCACCAGGGCAGGTCGCCGGCTCCGCTGCGGATAATCTCGCAATTGGCCGACATGGCCACGGTATAGCGCCTGCGGTCGAAATAGCCGAAGTGCCATGACGGGTGGGCGGAGGCTCCGAGGGAGGTCAGGAACTGCCTCCATGAGGGGAAGTCATATTCGGCTATATTCTTGAATATCTGATGGTTGTTGACATGAAGCTCATGCCCGGGGTCCACCTTGCGTATATGCTCCGCGATGCGGGCGAGGTACCAGGTGTTGTATTCCAGGAGGAACCTTTCCTTGTCGAAAGTGACAAGGTTGGGATAGCCCTCGGGGGTGAAAGCGGGATTGGGATGAGCCTCTTTCCACTCGGCGAAACGAGCCCTGGTATAGGGCTCGTCGGGGAGCACGCCCTCGACTCCGGGCTCGTTTATGAGCACCCAGCCGCGAAGGGCGGGATGGTTCTTGAAATGCGACACCAGAGCCTCGGTGAAGCGGTCTATGGCAGCCTCATGCTCGTCGTCCACAGGGAATTTGAATCCTCCGATGCCGTTGCCTTCCACATCGGGGAAAATCGTCGCAAATACCTGGATGTCATTTGCTTGCGCTGCATCGAAGGCACGGTCGAACAAGAAGAAGTCCCAGCTGCCGTCGGGGGCCTTGCTGTAGGCCTCGAACATGCGGATGCGGCACACCTTCATGCCGCACTCCTTCATGGCGGCGAACCAGCGTTTCACCTGCTTGTCCGTCTGCCCGGGTTCGATAAACACCTGCGCACCCACCATAGGAAGGTCCTGCGCCCTGTAGAAATCATGTATCATGTCAAGCAATAAAGTCTATATTCCAACTCGTCTGCAAAGATAATCAAAAGATTGCGAAACCAGACACGTACAGGGCGGCTAATCAGCCCAAATGGGCCCGGATGAGGTCTCTCTTGAGGTCCGGCCCGAGGGCGTATTCTCCGTAATCGACCTTTGAATCAACTATATACAGGGCCTTCCAGCTGAACAGCCCGTTCTCGTCCTGAATGGCCTGGAGGCGGTCAAGGGACTCCTTGGGGATTATCAGATGGCAGGGCACTATGACATTTATCGGATTGAGGCCTATGGCATGGGCCACTGCACGCACTCCGGGGCCTTTGCCCATGGCGGAGGCAAAGTCGCTGTAACTGTACAGACGGGGCTTCTCGCCGTCGTGCGTAAGGTCGAAAAGGGCCTTCCATACCTCCAGGCGGAACTTGGAGCCGAAAGGACGGAGGTCTTCCCAGCGAAGGGTCTCGGAAAGGGCGAAAAGCTCCTGAGTATCTATCTTGCCCACAGTCACTTCCCCAACCGTATCCTTAGGCAGACAGGCCACGGCTTCCAGCACCTTGGCAGCGCTCCCAAAGTCAGTACCGACGGCAGAAATCTTGCCGTCAACCTTGGTTATGACCCAGTCCCTTTTCATAGGCTTAGAGTGTTCAGAACAATAATTGCTTCGAAGATAAGGTTTTTTGCGCTAAAATGCAATAGTTCAGCCGTTTTTACGCTTGTCCGTCATTCAGAACCCCGCTTGTCCGTCATTCTGAACGAAGTGAAGAATCTACTTCAAAAACACAAAAAACACGGCCAGAATCAAGCAGACAAAAGCCGCGATATGGTTCCACTGAATCACCTGCCCCTTGAAGACAAACATAACTATCACCGTAAACACGGTAAGCGATATAACCTCCTGGATGACTTTCAGTTGCATCAGATTGTAAGGCCCTCCGTTATCGGCGAAACCTATCCTGTTCGCCGGCACCGTGAGGCAGTATTCAAAGAAGGCTATCCCCCAGGAAAACAGTATCACCACTATCAGGGGCCAGCCCGTTGAAATCTTCATTTCGCTGAGCTTGAGATGGCCGTACCAGGCGAACGTCATGAAGATATTCGACAGCACGAGCATCAGTACGGTTTCCAGACCACGTATCATAGGCATTTTTATTTTGCGGCGCGAATATAGCGGTTTTTGCTTAAATTTTCCGTAATTTTGCGAAAATATGGAAAACTGATGAAGAGATTTTTTATAATTGCGTCTGCGCTCCTTATGATGGCTGCATGCGCTCCCAAAAGCGAAAAGACCCTTGAGATTCATATCCCCAACGATGGCAACCTCTGCCGCTATCCCGACATTGAAAGCGTGAGGACGGTGCTGGATTCCGTAGTGTCCATGGGCTTCAACGCCGTCGTCGTCGATATAAAACCTCCTGTGGGATATACATATTACGAAAGTTCCCTGATTCCCAACGTGCGCAATGCCAAGACCTATCCCAACCACGAAGTATCCTCCTTCGACATGGCCGGAGCATTCATAGAGGAAGGCCACAAGAGGTACCTGAAGGTGTCCCTGAGTTCGGCGACCCTCAGCATGGGAGCATGGCCCTTGGAGGTGGACGGCCCGGCATACACGGTGCCCCAGCTCGAAGGCCTGACCTGCATAGAATATCTTCCTGACGGCCTTCACGACATAAAGGACAGCCGCGAGCATGGCATATTCGCCTTCCTCAACCCCGTCCTCCCACAGGTGCGCCGCCTCATGGTGGACCATGTCAAGGAAGTTTGTTCCATGTACAAGCCTGACGGATTCCTTCTGGACTACTGCCGCTACAACAATTACCACAGCGACTTCTCCGAGGCCTCCCGCAAGGCTTTCGAAGAGTACACAGGCCACGAGGTCGAGGACTTCCCCTACAGCATATACACCTATCCCGGCGAAAACGCCTACCAGATAGTCCCCGGCAAGTATTACCGGGAGTGGATGGAATGGAGGGCCATGGTGATAAAGAGCCTCGTGGGCGAGCTCGCCGCTGCCGTAAAGGAAGTCTCCCCAAAGACCGAGGTATCCCTGTGGACCGCCTCCTGGTGGCCCTGGATACAGGGAAACGGCCAGAACTGGGCCAGCACCACCACCTCCTGGATCAAGGAGCATGAGGCCGAACTGGACTTCGCTACCCCGGACTACACCAAGACGGGCATGGCGGACCTTCTGGACGTATATGAAATGGGGGCATATCTGCCCAAGGCATACGGCAAGGACGACCCCGAATCCATGGAATATGCCCTGGAGCGCGGCAAGCAGCTCGTCAACGGGGCCTGCAC
Organism: Bacteroidales bacterium; assembly: GCA_017479265.1. Taxonomy (GTDB): domain Bacteria; phylum Bacteroidota; class Bacteroidia; order Bacteroidales; family UBA932; genus Cryptobacteroides. The sequence continues at coordinate 24,543 of JAFVCK010000044.1, forward strand.
CTTCTACGGTTCCTTCGCCGGAGAGGCGGAGAATCTGCGCGATGCCTTCGAACTGATGTACCGCTGCACGGACGGAATAGCCTTTTTCTGCATAGACGTATGCTACAAGGACCCTTCCAAATATGCCGAGATAAAGGATGCAATCAAGTATGCAAAGGAGAAATACAATGAGAGCAAATAACCTGACTGCCACTGTTTTATGCGCCGCATTGGCCTTTGCTTGCAGCGGTGTGGAGAATATTCCCGAGCCTTCGGCGGGGCCCTCCGTGGAGCCTTCTTCCGAGCCCGTCTCGCAGGACCCTTCGCAGGAGCCCGTGCAGGAAAACAAGATACTGGACCTTTCGTTCTCCCTTGACGGCAGCGCTTCCGACCTGTCCCCTTCCGGCCTTACGGTCAATTATGTTCCGGGCGCATCGCTGATGGTATATAGCAACAGCGACAGCGGCAGACCCGTTCCAAGGTTCTATCCCGAAGAGCCTGGCGTGTCGCAGGGTTCTTCTTTCTACAGGGCGAGGTATTCCACCACAAGCGATTTCGCCGATGCCCTCGCGCAGGGTCATTCGCTGGAATGCGTACTGATGTGTGATTTCGACCCCGCCGCCATACCTTCCACCGTAGTTTCCGCATTCAGCGGTCTGGAGAAAGGCGGAAGCGGCATTTTCGTCCGTAAGACCATCTGCTTCAGCGTCTGGACCGGCAGGCAGGAATATACAGCCGACAGCGGCATTGTCCCCGAAAAAGGCGTATATTACCATGTGATAGGCTCTTACGATGCCGCTGAAGGCATCGCCCGTATATTCGTTGACGGCAACTTGAAGGCCTCCGTGGAGGCCCCGGGCAAGTTCAACCTGCCTTCCAACAACGGCGCAATGTGGTACGGAGTGGGCATAGATGCAACTGTCAGCGGGCTTTCTACCGGCGCGTGGAAGGGCGACGTGGCCAGCCTGGCCATCTACGATGCTCCACTTAACGGAGCCAATGCTACAAGCCTCCACGAGGCCCTGCCCAAATACGGCAGATATACAATGGATATAAGCTCAATCGACTATCTGTCAGGTATTTCCCTTCGCCCCGGCTCCGCTTTCAGGCTGTTCGCCGAAGGCCTCAAGAGCGGCGATAAGATGGTATTTACGCATATCGAGAACGGCAAAGTGACAAGCATAGAGCGAGAGGCTCGGTTCCTCTCGGACAAGAAATGCCTTCAGACCACTGTCGGCAAAGACCTCGGCTTCACCGACTGGACCCTTCTTATCAGCCGTGACGGCATGTTCGCTCCTGCCGGAGCCCTGTCCCTTCGCGTCGAGGACGATGCCGACGAGCCCCGCAGCCCGCAGATCATAGCGCACAGGGGATGGTGGCTCAGCAAAGGCGTGCCGCAGAACTCCATTGCGGCCCTTGCCGCGGCCCAGGACGGAGGCTGCGAGGCCGCCGAAACGGACATCTGGATTACTACGGACGGGGAAGTCTTCGTCAACCATGACGGAGTGCTGGACGGGGTCAGGATAGAGAGTTCCACAAAGGCCAATGTCGAGGGCCTGAAACTGGCCAACGGCGAGCCCATACCCACGCTGGATGCCTATCTGGAGCAGCACGCCAAGAACACCGCGACCACCCTTGTCATCGAAATCAAGACCCATTCATCCCGCGAGCGCAACAACGCCTGCGTCGATGCGGCCATAGCGGCCGTGGACCGCCACTCCCTGGCCGACCATGTCCAGTATATAGCCTTCGACCTGCAGAACTGCAAGCGCATCGCCGCCGCCCGCCCCGGAGCGATGGTCGGCTACCTCAACGGCGACGCAGAGCCCTCCTCGCTCAAAGCCGCCGGCATAATGCAGCTGGACTATACGTTACAGGCGTTTACCGCCCACCCCGAATGGGTGCAGCAGGCGCATCAGGCCGGCATGGTCATCAACATGTGGACCCTGGACACCTTGGACGATATCAAGGGAGCCATACAGCTCGGCGCCGACTACATCACCACCAACTACCCCGAACGCGTCGCCCTTCTGAGACAGAAATACTTTGAGTAATGAAGGCAGTTTCTGTAACCGACTATTAGCGGTTTTCAGAAAAAAAACTTATATTTGCCATTGGACTATAACGCGCATGTAAAATGCTTTATCCGATAGGCATACAGGACTTTGAGAATATCCGCAGGGACAATTACGTCTATGTGGACAAGACTGACCTTGTTTACAATCTTTCCCACGGTAGCGGCAAGTACTATTTCCTCAGCCGTCCCCGCCGTTTCGGCAAGAGCCTTCTGGTTTCCACGATGGAAGCCTACTTCAGCGGCAAGAAGGAGCTTTTCGAAGGCCTCGCCGTTGCAGACCGGGAGAAAGACTGGACAGAGTATCCGGTGCTGAGGTTCGACCTCACCGGGCAATCTTATTCAGATACCGGTGCCTTGGATGATGCTTTGAACGTGCAGCTTGTCTCGCTGGAGAAAAAGTATAATATTGAAGACAAGCCCGTTTCTGTGGCATCCCGGTTCCGAAATCTCATAGAAACGGCTTACAATATAACCGGGAAGCCCGTTGTCATCCTCATAGACGAGTACGACAAGCCCATCGTTGACAATCTGGGGAATGACGAATTGGTGGAAACTTTCCGGGGGCAGCTCCAAGGCTTCTACAGCGTGATGAAAGCCAAGGATGCCTGCATCAGGTTCGGTTTCCTGACCGGTGTCACCAAAATCGGCAAACTCTCCGTATTCAGCGGCCTCAACAATCTCAAGGACATCTCCATGGATGCCCGCTACACGGATATTTGCGGCATCTCGGAGAAAGACCTCAGGAAATATTTTGACGAGAGTGTAGGGGAACTGGCGCAGGCCAATGGCCTGACGGCGGAAGAGTGCTATGCTCAGCTGGCCGAAATGTATGACGGTTACCATTTCAGCGAGAATTCCGCGGGTATTTATAATCCTTTCAGCCTGCTCAACACCTTCGATTCCCTGAGGTTTAAGGAATACTGGTTCGAGACCGGCACGCCGACCTTCCTCGTGAAAGTAATGCAGGAGACCGATTATGACGTTACAAGTCTATCCGACCAGGAAATTGATGCTCCGACCCTTATGGATGTGGATACGGTTTACCATAAACCTGTTCCTCTTCTGTACCAGGCCGGCTACCTGACCATCAAGGGATACGAGCCTGAGTTCGGCGTGTACCATCTGGGCTTTCCCAACCGCGAGGTCAAGCATGGATTCCTGAACTTTCTGACAAGGTACTATACGCCCTCCCGCGCGGATTCCGGAATTATGCTGGTATCCAGAATGTTGAAGGACCTCCGCAGAGGCGATGCCGAGGGCTTCATGCGAAAGTTGGAGGCGCTCTTCGCCAAGACCAGCTATCAGATTCAGGGGGATTCGGAGAAGGATTTCCAATATGCGATGTACATCATCCTGGAACTCATGGGAGAGTATGTTGAGGTGGAGAAAGCCACATCCAATGGCCGTATTGATGTGCTGATTCAGACCAAGGAGTACATCTACATTATCGAGATCAAGATAAACGACACCGCCGAAGCAGCCCTGCAGCAAATCGAAGAAAAAGCTTACGCCCGCCGCTTCTCTGGCGACAAACGCAAGCTCTTCAAAATCGGCATC
>JAFVCK010000045.1 GCA_017479265.1 Bacteroidales bacterium
CATTCTCGCCCAGCTGTCCTCCGTGATGATGCAGTACATAGACTCTGCCATGGTCGGTCATCTGGGAGCCAATCCTTCCGCGTCAATTGGCCTTATCTCCACCAGCACCTGGATACTGTACGGCTTTGCCGTTGCCTCGATTACGGGATTCTCCGTTCAGGTTGCCCAACGCTGCGGGGCCAAGGAATTCGTGGAGGCAAGAAGCATAATGCGCCAGGGCCTGGTGGCGGTATTCGCCTTCAGCGCCCTTATCGGCCTGATTGGAGTAGCCATCAGCGGCCCTCTGCCAAGGTGGCTCGGGGGAGTGCCCGAAATCAACGCCGACGCTTCATCATATTTCTGGATATTCTCCGCCTTCATCCCGATCAGCGCCACGGGCTATGCCGCCAGCGCCATGCTTCAGGCCAGCGGCAACATGAAGGTGCCCAGCATAATATATGTATCCATGTGCGCCCTTGACGTGGTGTTCAACTACGTGTTCATTTTCTTGATGGACATGGGCGTAACGGGGGCAGCCCTCGGCACGGGAGTAGCCGAATCCCTCACGTCCATATTCACGGTCTGGTATGTGCTTAGCCGCTCCAAAGAACTGAATATCAGGGGAGAACGCGGCTCGTTCATGCCCCGGAAGGAAGTCGTCCACAAGGCCCTTGGAGTAAGCGGTCCCTTGTGGCTGCAGAATGTAATCATGCGCGGAGCCCATGTCATGAGCACTGTGATAGTCGCTCCCCTGGGGCCTGTCGCCATAGCCGCCAACGCCTTCGCCATAGTCGCCGAGAGTTTCTGCTATATGCCCGGATACGGCCTTGAAGAAGCAGCAACGACCCTTGTCGGGCAGAGCCTCGGTGCCCGCCGCAAGGAGATAGCCCGCCGGTTCGCCTATATGACCATGGGCATGGCCGCCCTCATAATGACCTTCCTTGCCGTACTGATGTTCATTTTCGCCCCTCAGCTCATGGACATGCTCAGCAATGACCCCGGTGTCATCAGTCTCGGAGCCAAGGTGTTGCGCATAGAGGCCTTCGCCGAGACGCTGTATGCCCTGTCCATAGTCGGTTTCGGAGCCTGCGCCGGTGCAGGGGATACCTTCGTGCCTACGATACTGAATTTCGCCAGTATGTGGGTGGTGAGGATAGGACTGGCCCTGATACTGACTCCGAAATACGGCCTCACAGGTTACTGGATAGCCATGATGATAGAACTCAACTTCCGCGGACTTCTCTTCCTTTTCTATGTAAAAGGCAACCGCTGGCTCAGAAGAAGCCTTGTTTAGTCGCTTTATTTTGCTTATTTTTGTGCAAAATATAGGACAATGAAGAAAATTTCTATCATTCTTGCCGCCATACTGCTTTCGGTTGGCGCATCCGCTCAGGAACTCAAAGAAGGTTACATCGAGAATGCCCCGCAGCACGAGGCTTACACTCCGTCGTTCAAGTATGACGGCTCCACCCGCAAGGTCCGCAATGTCATACTGCTAATAGGCGACGGCACTGGCCTGGCCCAGATTTCTGCCGGACTGTATTCCAACGGAGGGTCCCTTACTGTGACCAACCTGCGGAACATAGGCCTTGTAAAGACCCAGGCCGCGGATGCTTATACCACCGATTCAGCGGCCTCCGGAACGGCCTATTCCACAGGGCACAAGACGCATAATTACGCCGTTGGAGTGGATGTGGACGACAAGGCTCTTGACAATATCCCCGAGATTTGTCAGAGATACGGCATCATCTCAGGAATAATATCGACTGACAATCTTAACGGCGCTACTCCGGCCTGCTTCTTTGCCCATCAGCCCAACAGGGGAATGACCGACGAGATTTGGGCCGACCTGCCCGCCAGCAGCCTGACCTTCTTCGCAGCCGGCAGCGAGGAGCAGATGGAAGGCCGCCCTCAGGAGACGCAAGATGCTATAAACAAGGTGTTTACCGTAGTGTCCGAGCTTCCCGAAGATGCCTCCGGCATCGAGCGTCTTGGCTATCTTCCTCCCAAGAAAGAGACCCAGTCCTTCAAGTACGGAAGGGGAGATTTCCTGCCAGCCACCACCAAGTATGCCATTGATTTCCTCTCCGCCCGCACCAACCGCCGCAAGGGCTTTTTCATGATGGTCGAGGGCGCAAGGATAGACAAGAGCTGCCACGCCAACGAGTACGAGCCCGCAGTCCGCGAAATGCTGGACTTCGACCAGGCCATAGAGCAGGCCATACGCTTTGCGGAGGCTGACGGCCATACCCTCGTGCTTATAAGCGCCGACCATGAGACCGGAGGTCTTTCCCTGGCCGCTGACGGAGACCCTGCAAAGGGCAACACCCACGGCCGTTTCGCAACCGGCGGACATACGCCCATTCCCGTACCTATCTTCGCCTACGGTCCCGGAGCCCAGTATTTCCGTGGCATTCAGGAGAACAGCGAGGTCGCGCAGAAGATTCTTTGGCTTCTAACTGGTTCCACTCACCAATGAGCAAATTTGATTTCACTTCCGTTCCTTCGCGAAAGGGCACTTCCTGCGTAAAGTGGGATTACAAGGCCCCCGTCCCCGTTGAAGGTGATGTCATCCCTATGTGGGTGGCCGATATGGACTTCAAGGCTATGCCAGGAGTCCGAGAGGCCCTTGCAGGGCGCCTTGAGCAGGGCGTTTTCGGATACACCATAGTGCCCGAGGAATATTACAGCAGCGTAATCGGCTGGTTCTCATCCAGGCATGGCTGGGACATAACTCGCGAGCAGATTCTATACACTACAGGAGTTGTCCCTGGCATATCTGCCGTAATCAAGGCCCTGGCATCTCCCGGAGACAAGGTCGTGGTGTTGACTCCTGTGTACAACTGCTTTTTTTCCTCCATTCGCAACAATGGCTGCCAGGTGTCGGAATGCCCCCTTGTGCAGGAGAGCCTGACAGAGGATTCCTTCTCGTATTCCATTGATTTTGATGACCTTGAAGAGAAATGCGCCGACCCCTCGGCCAAGATTCTGCTGCTTTGCAATCCTCACAATCCCGCAGGCCGCGTGTGGTCCGAGGCGGAACTTCGCTCTATTTCCGAGATTTGCGCTGCCAACGGCGTGATTCCGGTAAGCGATGAAATCCATTGCGAGATAGTCGCCCCGGGCCATGAATATGTGCCCTTTGCCACCGTCTGCGATACGGACTGGGTAGCTCTGACTTCTCCGAGCAAGTCTTTCAATCTGGCCGGCCTGCAGATGGCCAATGTCATTTCCAATAACCCCCAGTGGCTCAGGAAGATAGACAAGGCCATCAATATCAATGAAGTCTGCGACGTGAACTATTTCGCGCCATACGCCATGATGGCTGCATATACACAGGAAGGGGAGGAGTGGCTGGATGAAATGAACGCTGTGGTGCATGCCAACTTCCTGAGCCTCAAGGATGCCCTCTCTGCGCTGGACCCTGCATTCCCTCTGGCCTGTCTCGAAGGGACCTACCTCGCATGGGTGGACTGCAGCGCTCTGGATATGCCATCAGCCGAGATAGAGAACAGCCTTCTTGCCAATGAGAAGGTCCGGGTCAACGCCGGTACAATGTACGGGACCGACGGATTTATAAGAATCAATCTTGCAACTCCTCCGGCTCTGGCACAGGAGGGCATAGCCCGAATAGCCGCCGGATTGAAACGTCTGAGCCATGAAGAATAAGAAAGGTCTTGTGGCGGCCATATTGGCCGTCGTCGTGATTGTCGGCATCATAGTCGGTGCTCTCGTGGTCAAGTCCCTGTCGCCCCGCAAGGTAATCAGGACTGTCTCCGGGCCCAATATCCATGTCGAGGAACTCAGTTTCTATGACGGCCTGGAAAAGATATATGGCCGCATTTACAAGCCTCAGGATACACTGGGGCGCAAGCCTGTGCTTATCTGCTGCAGCGGCCTTGCCACCCCTTGCGAGTCCTGGGACGAGCTTTGTCAGGCAGTCGCCAAGAAAGGCATCGTCGCATACGCTTTCGATGCCAGGGGCGGTCTCAAGGAAGGCCATTCTTCAGGTAACTATCTGGATATGACCGTAACTTCCGTCCGTAAGGACCTGGAGAAAGTGCTCAAGAACATCCGCTCCGAAGAGTTCACGGACAAGGACCACGTCTATCTTATAGGCCACAGCCAGGGGGCCCTGGTAGCGGCCATGGTCGGTTCCGGATATCGCAAGGAGGTCGCCGGAATGGTGCTTCTTGCTCCTGCCTTCAACCTTCCCGATGTCAGCATCGAGATGTACCCCAGAAAGAGGGACATTCCTGATTCCACCTTTTTCGCGGGCATCTGCTATCTGGGCCGCGACTGGTTCCTCGATGCTGCCGGGCTCAAGCCCTACAAATGGCTGGACAGGTATGATAAAGACGTGCTGATAATACATGGCCGCAACGACGAACTGGTGCCTATTTCATATTCCGAGAAGGCCGCGGCCACGTTCAAGAATGCAGAACTGGTGGCTATGCCCGGCACCGGCCATGCCTTTACGGGCAGCAGCGGCAGCAGCATGCGCCGTCAGGTTATAGCGTGGCTTGAAAAGGAGCTTTCCAAGGATGGAACTTTATGAGTACGCCCGGCCTGATGTGATGGCCGGCAAGAAGATTCTGTATATACACGGATTCGCCTCGTCGGGGCAGACGGGCACAGTGCGTACCCTCCGTACCCTGCTGCCTTCCTGCACCGTCGTCGCTCCCGATGTGCCGGTGGAGCCGTCGGAGGCATTGCCCATGCTTAAGACCCTGTGCCAGAGCGAGTCTCCTGACTTGATAATAGGCGCTTCCATGGGCGGAATGTATGCCGAGCAGCTTCGGGGATATGACCGGATACTAGTCAATCCTGCCTTTGCCCTTGCCGATACACTGCTTAAGAACAACGGTCTCGGCAGGCAGGAATTCCATAATCCAAGGCAGGACGGCGCGACCTCCTTCCTCGTCACAAAAGGCCTCCTCGAGGCCTTCCGGGAGGTGTCGTCACACTGTTTTGAAGGAGTGGGCGAAGTCAATGCCGCATATCCTTCGGAAGGGGAGTGGTCGGAAGAGCAGGGGAGGGTATGGGGCCTTTTCGGAAAGCATGATCCCCTGGTAGATACTTATTCGTCCTTCGCTGCGCATTATCCCAATGCCATCCGTTATGACGGGGAGCACTATCTCAACGACAAAGCCGTGCTGTACAGTCTTCTGCCCTTGATTGCGCGCGTTGACTTCGCGCAGGAGGGGAGAGTCCGTAAGAGCATTTTCATAAGCCTTGAGGATACTCTCGCCGACGTTCGCCATCTTGCCTCAGGTGAGCCTGTGAGGGCGGCTATGCCGGAAAACAGCGCGGTCAAGGCCTTCAGGCATCTGGGAGAGCGCTACGATGTCTGGATACTGGCCTCCGCTCCCTACAACATGCCCTCGCGATGGCAGGATGCGGTGCTGTGGGCGGATGAGCATATAGGAGTTCCGGCCTGGAACAAGGTGCTTGTGTCCAACCGCAAGGACCTTGTCCTGGGAGATTACCTTATTGACAAGTATCCGCGCCGTTATGGCAACGGCGATTTCATGGGGACCTTCATCCAATATGGCTCCGATACCTTCAAGACATGGGAGGATATACTCGGCTTTTTCGACCGTTTGGGCGGCCAATGAGATTTTTTTTGATATTTTCACCCCAAAAAGTTTGCACGTTCAGAAAAAAATCGTACCTTTGCAATCCCAAAATAACGGTGCTGTAGCTCAGATGGTAGAGCAATGGACTGAAAATCCATGTGTCGGCAGTTCGATTCTTCCCAGCACCACAGTAACCCGCTGA
>JAFVCK010000046.1 GCA_017479265.1 Bacteroidales bacterium
ACATCACTTCGACGGAACTGTCCGTCACTTCCTCTTTCCCCAATATATAAGGTGCTGAGTTGAGCGTCCTACCGCGGCAGGGGTTAGCTCAATCGGACTCCAAATTGCGCTTCACGCAACACGAAGTCCTATAACATTAGGGGGCCCCTAAGGGCGTGGAGGCTAACGGCTTTGCAGTGAGCGATAAAAGGGGTAGGCCTTTACCCGATATCGAGTAAAGGCCTACCCCTTAAAATGTTGTCATCCAGCTGTTTAACCTCCACGGTCCCAGCCCTCGCGCGGCTGGCATGCGGCTCTTGCGCGGCTATTTCAGATTGTCCGTCCAGGAGCGAATGGTCGCGACCTGGGTGGTGATGGAACTGCAATTGAAAATGGTCAGATATGGATTGCCCTCGGGGTCGCTGTGTACGGTGAGTCTCCTTTCCGGTGAGGCAGCCTTGGCATAGCCTCCGGGAGAGACGGTCACTTCATAGAAATCGCCCCAGGTGGTGATGCCAAGGCCCTCGGTGTGGTTGTTTTCTCCGCCATACCACTTCACCGTGACGGAATACGGCTCCGTAGGGGTGTAGTGGTTCTCTATAGTGGAACCGTCCAGCAGTGCCGCAACGAAATAGGGCTGCTGGTATGTATCGGTGGATTGGGCGCCACGCTGAAGCGGGAACCGCTGCGAGAAAATGTCCAGCATGGCGGTCATGTTGCTGCTTTCGTTCACAAGACGAAGGGCGGCGGTGCCTTCATCCCTGTTCCTGCGGTACATCTCAATGGCCATTATATGCATGGCGACGACACCGCCGTAGCGCTTGCCGAGGAATTCTTTCTGCAAAACGGAAATCTCCGCTGCGGTGTTGGGGAAGGCGGAGAATGAAACCTTCTCGTAAGCCCTTTCCGTAAAGGCGGGTTCTCCATCCTCGTCAAGGGACAGTTCGCCTTCTATCCAATAGTCTATGCTGCCAACCTTGACATGGCTGTCATCTATTCTTTCGAGGGTAGCATCGCCGTCGGAAGGAGAAGTGGTCCCCGGAGTGTCCGGCGAAGTCGAAGATTGCAGCAAGTCGCATGAAACGGCCAGGGCGAGCACGGCCAGGGGCAAGAGTTTAAATAGTCTTTTCATTTGGATGGTCTTTGTTGTCGCAAAGATAATGAAAAAAGTGTGAATTACCACAAGCGGCTATTTACGGCTGCACCTCGGAAGAGCAAATAAATTTGCTTTTCTCTCGGTTTGCTCGTAAATTTGGGGTCAAAGAGCATATTGTATGAAAAAAGTAGTATTCTGGATTGTCGGCATACTGGCCGCACTTGCCATAGCAATCTTCTGCATCTGGGGCGGCGAAATCCGTTCTATCGGCACGATAGAGCAGGTCGGAGGAAATGAATATCTGTACAAGATGGAGTATAAGGCCGCATACGACCTGGATGACCTGATTTCCAAGGATATAGACAGCAATGCCAAACTTCTGGAATATGTCGTGGGCCGCATTGGCAAGGGCCTTCCAATCAAGCTTAAGAGTTCGCAGGTGGCCTCCGACGGAGAGGAAATGAAGGTGTTCAACTGCACGAGTTTCCAGGCCATGCAGCCCTCCGGCGACGGCTACTGGTACGGCCGCAACTATGACTATTACAAGAATCCTACTATGGTGACCATATCCCGTCCCAAGAAAGGATATGCCTCCATTGCCGTCAGCGACATGTCCCATTTTGGATATTCCCTGGAGAAGCTTCCGAAGTCCATAGCGACCAAAGTCAACTGTCTTGCAGCTATTTACGCTCCCGTTGACGGTATCAACGAGAAGGGCCTCTGCACTTCCATAATGGCGCTGCCGCATCAGCCGGCCCAGCAGGAGAGCGGAAAGCACAAGGTAGGCACCACGATTATAATGCGTCTTTTCCTGGACCGCTGCGCCACCGTCGAAGAGGCTCTGGATATGGTCGCAAACCTCGATATCAGACATGATGTCGCTGTCGGGTCGGGCTATCACTATATGGTGGCCGACGCAAACGGAGATGCCGCCGTTATAGAATTCGACAAGAACGACGGCTGGAAAACCATGGTGGTCCGCAAGGAAGACGGGGCCAATTCCATGCTGGTAACCAATCACTTGCTTTCACCCAAGTACTATACTACGGAGCCTGACCCGGAAGTCGGTAATCCTCATAGCCGCAGCTGGTGGCGCTATGAAACCGCAGGTGCATACCTTGCATCCCATGGCGGTGTGCTGGATTTCGCCCAGGCCCAGGAGTGCCTCGCCCAGGTGCATTGGAAGGACCTTGTGTGGGACGACGGCACTGTTGAGGACACCCAGTACAGCAACGTCTATGACCAGAAGAACATCACCCTGGACCTCCGCAACTGGAACGATTACGATACCACTGTTCATTTCCAGTTATGATAGAGGAGTTTTTGTCAGAACTGAGCCTGCCTCAGGACAGGGTATATACGGACGAACTCCGTACCCTGGCCTGGGGGACTGATGCAGGGGAATACAGGCTTGTCCCCAAGGTGGTGATACGCTCTGGCAGCGAGGAGGAGGTGTCCTCCGTCCTTAGGGCGGCGCATAAGACTCATACCCCCGTAACATTCAGGGCGGCAGGCACTTCGCTCTCGGGACAGGCCATATCGGACAGCGTGCTGCTGGTGGCCGGGAAGAATTGGGAAAAGTCCGTCTATCATGACGATACGACTGTCTCCCTGCAGCCCGGGATAGTGGGTGCGGAAGTCAACCGCCGCCTGGCACCACACGGAAGGTATTTCGGCCCCGACCCTGCCTCCATCGGCAGTTGCATGGTGGGCGGAATAGTGAACAACAACGCCTCCGGAATGTCCTGCGGAGTGCATGCCAATTCGGACAAGATGTTGCTGAGTGCCAGGATGATACTGCCTGACGGAACCGTTCTGGACACCGGCGACGAGGCCTCCCGCGAGGCCTTCAGGCTGAGCCATCCGAAGATGCTGGAGGCGATATCGAGGCTGAGGGCCGAAGTGCTTGAAGACAAGGCACTTGCCGATAGGATACGCTATAAATATTCCATAAAGAACGTAACCGGACTTAATCTTCTGCCGCTGGTTGAATACAGCGACCCCTTTGAGATTATGGCCCACCTTCTGGTCGGTTCCGAAGGTACGCTTGCCTTCCTCTCGGAAGTCAGGATGAAGACGCTGCCAATCGCCCCGTACAAGGCCAGCGCCATGGTGTATTTCAATGACATCGTAACGGCGGCAGAAGCGGTGGTGGCGATGAAGCCTCTGAAGGTCAGTGCGGCGGAACTGCTTGACAATAGGTCGCTTACGTCGGTGAAGGACCCCCATCTGGACCCTTCGCTGCCCGGGCTTACGGCCGTTCTGACAGAGACGCAGGCGCAGACTCCTGGCGACCTTCGCTCTCAGATAGAGGCCATAGAAAAGGCGCTGGAGCCTTTCGGCGTGCAGGTCAGTTTCACCACGGACCCTGCCGAGGCAGCGAAATACTGGGCAATCAGGGCGGGCATTTTCCCTACTGTAGGAGGCCTTCGTAAAGAGGGAACCACCTGTCTCATAGAGGATATTGCCTTCCATGTAGAGGACCTGCCTCAGGCGACTGCCGACCTCTCGGCGCTTCTTGACCGCCACGGCTACGATGATTCCTGCATATACGGCCATGCCCTTGAAGGAAACTTCCATTTCATTATAAATCAGGGATTTGAGACCGCTGAAGACATAGCCCGCTATGATGAGATGATCCGCGATGTGGTGAAACTTGTGGTGGGCAAATACGACGGTTCCCTCAAGGCGGAGCACGGTACGGGCCGCAACATGGCCTCCTTCGTGGAATACGAGTGGGGCGCGAAGGCCTTCGGCGTGATGAAACGCATAAAGGCGATTTTCGACCCTGAGGGGATACTCAATCCCGGCGTGATATTCAATGACGACCCGCGCTGCTATCTTGAGAATCTGAAAAAGGTGCCTGTCCTGGTGCCGCGTGATGAAGACATGGCCGAGGCTTACCACCAGATTAACAAGTGCATAGAGTGCGGATTCTGCGAGGTGAACTGCGTTTCCTGCGGCTTTACTCTGTCCTCACGGACGCGCATCGTGGTGCAGAGGGAGATTGCCCGCAGGAAGAAGGCGGGGGAGCCATACGAGGCGCTTGAGAAAGCATACAATTATCCCGGAAAGGTGACTTGCGCCGGCGACGGGCTCTGCTCCATGTCCTGTCCTATGGGCATAAATGTGGCAGACCTTACCCATCAGCTTCGTCGCGAGGCCGTAGGCCCTGTGGGGAGCATGGCAGGGGAGTGGGTGGCCAATCATTTCCATGGCACGAAGAATCTCGTGCGGGGAGTGCTGGGCCTTGCCGGAGCGGGGCGGGCCGTGCTTGGAGACAAGGCTATGACGGCGGTAGGGAAGGGACTCCATAAGGCAGGACTGCCGCTATGGACTCCTCAGACCCCGAAGGCTTATAAATTTGCTGCGCCCTCTCAAACGCCTGAGCCACTGAAAGTTGTATATTTCCCGAGCTGTCTCAACCAGATGATGGGCCCGGCCCCCGGAGATAATGTCCGCCCCCTGGCGGAGGAGACGACGGCCCTTCTGAACAAGGCCGGATATGAGGTCATATTACCTGAAAATCACGACAGCCTGTGCTGCGGGACAATCTGGGAGAGCAAGGGCCTTCCGGAGGTGGCCGAGCGCAAGCTGCGTCAGCTGGAGGATGCCCTTTGGGAGGCCTCGGAGCATGGAAAACTGCCTGTGCTGTGCGACCAGAGCCCCTGCCTTCACAGGATGCGTAGGCATATCTCCAAGATGCACCTTTACGAGCCTGCCGAGTTTATCTGGGATTTCCTTCGCGAGTCTCTGGAGTTCCATCCCGTGGACGAGCCTGTCGCCGTGCATGTGACCTGCTCCATGCGCCTTATGGGGCTTGCCGACAAGATAATCGGGCTGGCCCGGCTATGCTCGACCAATGTGACTGTCCCTCGGGGAGTTGGCTGCTGCGCCTTTGCCGGAGACAAGGGCATGTCCAATCCCGAACTCAATGCCTGGGCGCTTCGCAAGCTACGTGGAGAATTGGAAAAAGCCTCCGTAGAGGAAGGCTTTTCAAACAGTCGCACCTGCGAAATCGGGCTTTCGACGCACGGAGGCGTACCGTACCGCTCGATAGTGTATCTTGTGAACAGGGTTACTACAGCTGTTTCACCGGGAAAGTGAAGTAGGTGTCCGGATAGGGCTCGTCGGCAAGGGTGAAATGCCACCACTCTGTGTCGAGGGGCTTGAATCCGTGTGCAAGCATAACTCTTCTTAGTATCATCCTGTTGGCAAACTGCTCTGCGGTGATGCCCTCTGTGGGAGTGTATTCGCCTGTGTCGGGATTGCCTCCGAAATCGGGATGGCTCTCTATCCCGAACCAGTCGAAGGTGCCGCCCATGTCAACCTCCTTCTCCGTGGACATGTCAAAAAGGGTTAAATCCACGGTGGACCCGCGTGTGTGGCCGGATTTGGCCATGATATATTCTTGCTCGAAGAGTACGCTCTTATCAAGGTCGGGGTAGAAATACTGCTTCATGCGGGTGTCCTCCATGTCGAGGGACCAGCGGACGAAGTGGTCCACGCCGCACTGGGGGCGGTATGCATCGTATATCTTCAGGCGGTATCCCTTGGAGACGACCTCGTCGCTGACAGCCCGCAGGGCCTTGCCGGCCTCCTTGGTAATCAGGGCGGTGGGTTCGAGATATCCGTCTATCCTGTCGCCGACGAAGTTGTATGTGCCGAAATACCTGATTTCCAGTATGGCATCAGGGACGGCGCTTGTGAGTGTGACGAAGCCAGAGGAATCGGCTTCACGGGATACTCTCTGGCAGGAGAGCATGGCAACGAGAGATGCCGCGAGAATCAAATACGCTTTTTTCATGTCTATTCTTTTATGTTGTAAAGTTAAGGAAATTTTTGCAGACCGTAGGGATTTTTTTAACTTTGTGCGGTTCCAAGAAACTGTTTCATGAAGAAGATGATAGTCAGGACAATTATTGCTATTCTGCTAGTAAGTATTGGTTATCTGGTATTTACGACCTTTCAGGCTGCAGGCCGCAGGGCCCGCGGCGAGCGTATGGAGAGGATAAAGGCTTCGCCCCGGTACATAGACGGGGAGTTCAGGAATATGGAGGAGACTCCGGCCATTACCGGCAGCAAGGATGCCATGAGGCAGCTTCGCCAGAAGGTGGAGAATCTGGTTCCGGAACGCAATGTGCCTGTTGTTAAGACTGATTTGCATGCCCTGGACCGCAGCGAGGAGGTGGTGCTGTGGCTCGGCCATTCCACCGTGTTCATCCAAAGCGGTGGGGTTCGATATCTTTTCGACCCTGTTTTGACGAGCAAATTCCCGGTAAAGGTCTTCATGAAGCCTTTTCTCGGCACTGATGCATATACTCCCGAGGATATCCCCGAGGTGGATTATCTTATTGTCACCCATGACCATTGGGACCATCTGGACCGTCCTACTGTGAGGGCTATACGCTCCCGCGTGGGCCGTGTGGTGTGCGCACTTGGGATAGGGCAGTATTTCGAGGACTGGGGATATCCTGTGGAGAAGATTGACGAGCTGGAGTGGGGTGACAGCGTGCGCATCAACGCTACGACAGTGCTCCGCTGCCTGCCGTCACGGCATTTTTCCGGCCGTCTGCTGCGGCGCAACCAGACTCTCTGGGCTTCGTATCTGATTGACGGACAGAGGCGTATATTCGTTTCCGGAGATGGCGGCTATGATTCTCGCTTTGAGCAGTTCGGAATGGATTATCCGGGGATAGACCTGGCCATTATGGAGAACGGGCAGTACAATGAGAACTGGAAGTATATTCATACAATGCCGGACCTGCTGCCGAAGGCTATCGACGAGCTGGGGCCGGCCAGGGTGATGACATATCATAACAGCAAGTTTGCGCTGGCCCGACATCCGTGGACGGAGCCGCTGGACAGGATTTTGGAGAATTCGAAGGGGAAGCCGTGGAGGCTGTTGCTGCCGCGTATAGGTGAGGTTGTGGAACTGGATGGCAGTCAGGAGTTTGTGAAGTGGTGGTAGGGGGAGGGGAGAGGCCGACGCTGCAATCCCCCACCGGGATTTCGTCGCTTCGCTCCGACATCCCTGAGAGGCTGGCGCTGCAACCCCCACCGGGATTTCGTCGCTTCGCTCCGACATCCCTGCCCGCCTGCGGCGGGCTTTGCCAAAAGAAGCAGTGGCACGACTGAAAGCGAGCTTTCGTCATGCCACTGTTTCTTTTGGCGGTGGGGAAGGGATTCGAACCCCCGATACGGTCACCCGTACACCTGTTTTCGAGGCAGGCTCCTTCAACCACTCGGACACCCCACCAATTCGGGTTGCAAATATAGCAAAAAAAATTAATTAAGCAATCAGAACTCGGCGACTTTGAGGCGCAGCTGTTTCCAGAAGAGGGCGGGAAGCAGGAAGGACAGCAGGCAGGCACCCATCCAGAAAATGCCCGTGGAGGTGAAGTCATAGACACCTCCAAGTGTATTGTTCTCGATAAGAAGGCCGCTGACAATGTCCTGCAGCCCCGCGGCCACATAACTCGATATTCCCACCACGCCGAGGGCGGCACCTGTGGCCTTACGCGGTACTATATCCATGGCCATAAGCCCGGCGACAATGCAGTAAAGTCCTGATATAGCGAGGCTTGCAATGCTCAGACACAATATGCTCAGCATGTATCCGGCCCCCGTGAAGAGGAACACCCCGAGGGTAATCATCGCTATGACTCCGCACAGCAGCACCGGCTTTAGCCTGTCCCCGTGGAACACCCTGTCCGAAATCCATCCGGCGAACACCGTACCCACCACGCCTATGGCCTCGGAAACGCCGATAAGGTACGTAGCGTCTATCAGGGCGTAATCCTTGGCCTTCTGGAGGAAGAAAATGCCCCAGTTGGAAATGCCGTACTGGGCTATATAGACAAAGCCGCTGGAAATGGCTATTATCCATATCCCGGGATGACGGAGGACTGCCTTGTGAAGCTGCCTCGTGGGGATGTCGTCGGCCTTGGCCCTGGCCTCGCCGGAAATCTCCTGTATGGACGGAAGTCCCTTGCTCTCAGGAGTATCCGAAATCATCAGCAGAATGAGGGCCGTTCCCAGCAGACCCGCAACGCCGGCGGCGAGGAAGCCCCATTGCCAGCCTATCCACAGCACCACATGGCCGGTCAGCACCATCGAGAGGAACTTGCCCAGATAAGGGGTGGCGCAGACTATGCTGTAGGCCGTGCCCCTGCGTGAAAGCGGGAACCAGCGCGAGAGTCCGATGACTGTAGGAGGAGCGCCCATTGACTGCACCCAGCCGTTGATTCCCCATAATCCGGCGAATATTATAAGAAGGGCTATGGAAGAAAAGCCAATCCAGCCCTGGAGCAGGCCCGTGGCACCCATCACCAGATTCACCAGGGCGGAAATGAACAGCCCCCAGGCCATGAAACGGCGCAGGTTGCAATAGTCCGCTATGAAACCGTTGAGGAACTTGCCGACTGCATATACGAACAGCATGGCCGAGCCCACGAGACCTATCTGGGCGGGGGAGAGTATGCCCTCGTCCACCATTGGCTGCTTGATTACGCTGAGCGTCATGCGGCAGATATAGAAAATGCAATATCCCGCCACGGAGCCCCAGAAGGTGCGTCCGCGCAGTCTTTTATATGTGCTTTCCACCTCCTCGGGCGCAACCTTCGAGGGGGATGGCTTTGAAATTCTGAAGTAACTGTACAAACTCATATTCTTTACAAAGTTAAAACAATTTATCGTATTTTATGTTATATTCCCATCTTTGACACTTTGATTTTGTTGAGCAGGGGGTATTTCGAGGTCTCATGGGGCTGTAGGGCCGATTTGAGGCCTCGTGATTTTTTCTGACTTTGTGGTAACATAACGGGATGAGAGGAAGGAGGGATAGAGGGGATGGGGC
>JAFVCK010000047.1 GCA_017479265.1 Bacteroidales bacterium
AGCTCAAGGCCGGGGTTGCCGAGAAAGCCACCATCCAGGATATCGTCGAGAACCCCAAGAACATCAAGTTCCAGGAGGTCGAGGCCGCCCAGGTTCCCCGCACGCTGGAGGATGTTGATGCCGCTGTCATCAACACCAACTATGCCATGCAGGTCAACCTCGTTCCCACGAAGGACGCCCTCTTCATCGAGGACAGCACCTCCCCCTAAGTGAACATCATCGCCGTTCGCCAAGGCGACGAGAAGCGCCCCGAGATCGAGGCACTCATCAAGGCACTCAAGACCGACAAGGTGAAGGACTTCATCAACGACAAGTACAAGGGAGCCGTCGTTCCTGCATTCTGATGAGCGCACGCAAAGGCCATAAAACTCTAATCGAGTAGGAGGGATTTCTTTCAGAAATCCCGACCTCTCACACCACCGTGCGTACCGTTCGGTACACGGCGGTTCCTTAGTTTTCCCTCACTCGCAGATAATAGTCCGTCATTGGCATATAGCCGAGGCGGGCTATTTCTTTATTGGTAAGCACTGAATTTAGCATTAACGCAGCTCTCCATATACCTTTACGGCAGTTCGCCATTTCGTGTACCTTCCATTCCGGCAGGTGGTAACGACGTATCATTCGGTAGCGCGTCCTTACTCTCTTCCATTGCTTCCAGTAGATAGCCCGGATTTTCCTTCTCAGCCATTCGTCCGTTTGTCTGAGCATTTGCTTCATGTCTGCCAGCTTGAAGTATTGCACCCAACCACGGATAAGCATGTTTATCTGGGTGGGACGCTCTTCGTTGCTCATTGCCCTGCTCCGACGTGTCAACTCCCGGAGGCGTGTCTTCATCTTCGCTATGGACTTTGGGTGCACCTTGAGATGACATTCACCTTCGTGGCGATAAAAGCCGTACCCCAAGTATTTGACCCTGCTGACATGGGCGGCTGTCGTCTTTTCTCTGTTCACCTTAAGGAAAAGCTTTCCCTCGATGTACTGGATTATGCTGGCCAGCGTCCTTTCTGCGCTACGCTTGCTTCTGCAAAATATCATGCAGTCATCCGCGTATCGGACAAATTTGTGCCCCCTGCGCTCCAGTTCCTTGTCCAGCTCGTTCAGCATGACGTTCGCAAGTAGTGGGCTTAACGGCCCGCCTTGCGGTACTCCCTCCTCGCTCTTTTCAAACAGCCCGTGCTGGATTGCTCCCGCATTCAGGTATTTGTGTATGAGCGAGATAACCCTGCCATCCTTTATGCTTCTGCCGAGTATTTCTATCAGCTTGTCTTGACAGACTGTGTCGAAGAATTTCTCTAAGTCCATGTCTACTACGTAGGCATAGCCTGCGTCCACATATTTCTGGCATTGTTTGAGGGCATCATGTGCTCCTCTTTTCGGACGAAATCCGTAGCTGGTTTCCGAGAATTGCGGTTCGTAAATCGGTGTGAGCAACTGCGCTATGGCCTGTTGCACCATGCGGTCTACTACCGTTGGGATTCCCAGCTTACGGAATTTGCCTTTGTCTTCTTTGGGTATTTCTACCCTTCGGACAGGGTTCGGCTTATAACGGCCGCTCCTTAACTGCTCGATGAGTATGCCTTTGTTCTCTTTAAGATATGGCAGAAGTTCATCTACACTCATCTTATCGATTCCTCCAGCGCCTCTGTTGCTGAGTACCTGCGCATACGCTAAATTCATATTTGCAGGGTACAGCACACCTTCGAGCAGGTTGTCCGCCTGCAAGTTCGCGATGTGGTGGTTGTTTTCAGCAGTCCAAAGCTGAATCTGCGCTTTCGGTATCCCTCGCCGTGCCGCGGTTACTCTTTCCGAACAGCCTTCTTTATGAAGTTTTCTGCTTTCTGCTCCAGCCTTAGCTACATTCATTTACTTACCACTCCTAAGGTTCAGCCCTTCCCAGCTGGTCTATAGCCCAGCGGTACTATGGCTTCTGCTGACTTCTCACAGTAAATCTTATTTCAACCGTGACCGCAGATGTTATACTGCCTTAGCCACGTCCGTGAGACCTCCCCGGGTACCACACGTTTCTTTCCCTCCATCTACCTGCCGCATTTACTACCATTGGCTCCGTATAGCTATTGGACTTCGACCTGTTTAGCGGCCTTATCCCCAATAGTAGCCTCTATGCGATTCCTGTCCGTCAGGCCAGAGGTTTGCCGCCGGCTTCCTTCAGATTCCGCCTCGCGACGGACACCCTTGCCCTTGGCTATATCCTTCCCGCTACCGGGTGGATTTCGGACTTTCACCGGTTA
>JAFVCK010000048.1 GCA_017479265.1 Bacteroidales bacterium
ATGAACAGCCCCTCCGGGGCAAATATACGGAAAATCAGAGATTTTCCGTATATTTGCACCATGAAAACAGTATTGACTGTCGGGGTCTTCGACCTCCTCCACATAGGCCACGTTGAACTGTTCCGCAAGGCTAAAGCCCTAGGGGACAGGCTGGTAGTAGCCGTACAGGACTCGGACTACATACTCAAATACAAGCCCGGCGCAAAGACCGTAGGCAGCACGGAAGAAAGGGCCTACATGGTAAAAGCCCTGAAATACGTCGATGACATAGTCATATACACAGACGTGGAAAAGATAACTGGCGAAGTTGAATTCGACATTTTCGCCGCCGGCCCCGACCAGAACCACGAAGGATTCCGGAAGGTATTCGACTGGTGCCGCGCCAACGGCAGGCAGGTAGTCATACTCCCCCGCACCGAAGGCATATCCACAACACAGCTGAAAGAAAACATCAAGGCTCTCTGAGAGCAGCGCAAATCCTGTCTATAATCTTCCCGTCCACCCTCTCGTCGAACTTCCGCGCCCAGAACCCGGAAGCGCCCATCAGCATGTCATAGTCATCATCCGTGAACACCCATGGATGCCTCACGCTCTTGCCCCTGGTCCAATCAGTAAACCTCATGTTGCCTACCCCTTCCTGCCTCCGGGGGCTCCTCTCAAGATATATAGTATCATCATAGAGGGCATCCTTGAAGGGAGAATTCACAAGCAAGGTGGACATGAACACCTCGTCGGGAGTGCCCGTATGGCAGAAAACCCTCTCCAGAAAGTCCCTTTGCGATATGACATAACGGGCGAAAGCATCGTCTATGCTGAACCACTGGGCCGAAAACGGAAATCGATTCCCTTGTTAATCCTTGCCCCGAAGAGCATCTCCACGCCACGGAATGCATTATTCAACAGCCTGAGCATAAAGTTGTTGCCGGCCTCGGGGAAAGGTATATAGTAGCGGAAACGCACAGCGCGGGCCTCGTCCGTAGGCCAAAGCCTGAGAAACTCCCTGCCGGGGCGCTCGTCAAAGAAGGCATGTATCTCATCCTGGCCTTTTATAGGAAGGTCCATTCCGCTCAGAAGATGATAATAATCGAATTGACCGACAGAGGCAGCGGCCTCCAGCATGGCAATAGTAGCCCTCATTATGCTGACCCCTCCCCAGCTGACCTTGAGCCTGGGCTCCACAAGATGCACGTCAGAATATCTGCAGGCCCCCTCCAGCACTTCCCCGCCGAAACCGGCCTTGGCATCTATATGCACGAAAATACTGTTCCTGCCATCGTCCAGAAGGGACAGAAGCTTTCGTAGCTGCTCCGGGCAGGCATGGGCAAGTATGAGATAGGCGTGTCTTTTCATAGGCGGCTACTCCTCGTATTTGACAGGAGCCTTCCAGGCCCTGTAATGGCGGGATGAAGAAAACCCTGGAATGGTGGCCAGCCAGGCCCGCATCTGCCTGTCCGCCTCGTCCTTGTTGTAGCCCGAGCCGTGGGGATGGGTGACACGGACCCTGTCATCCACCAGGATGAGAAGGCCGTTCACCCTGGCGAAATGGCTCAGAGCCAGGTCTATACCCCATCCGAGGCGGTTCAGGTCAAGGTCTATGGGGCAGACCTTGTCCAGAAGGTCCATTCTCACCATGTGGAACCACCCCTCCTGGAAATTGACGCAGCGCATTCTCCCTGTGTACCAGCAACGGCTCTGGTGATGGGAACGGCCCTTCCAGGAATTGCTGGGCTGGTAGAGCCCGACATTGACGGAACGCGAAATGTCCTCTATGCCCCGGGAGAGCCTGGCGAAGTTGCGGTCGTTTATTTCAAGGTCTGAAGTCAGTACAACCAGCCAGTCGTAGCCGCCCTCATGGGCCCGCTTCCAGGCCTCGTTCATAAGGCCGGAATAGAAAATGTTGTCTAAGGGAACGGCCGTGGGATGCACACAGCGGGGATTGCTGCCGCTATCCAGAATCAAGGTGTCAAAATGTGCGGAAAGCCTTTCGCTCCAGGCGATTGCACCTTCGTTGACATTATAGTTGAATATGCAGCAGAGTATCTTTTTTGCCATAGCTATACTATATCTTTGAAACGTTCGGGAACGCGCACTATGATTACCATTTCAAACATGGCCGGCTTGTTGAGGGCGTAGGGCGGACGCACGAGGGTCTGGCATACGCGGCCGAAAGCGGTCCAGCGGTCAAAGTCGCGGGCCTTGGAGCGGGTCACCTGTTGGATTGTCTTGGAACGTTTCTTAAGGTGTGAAGCCCAGCCCTGGGCCAGCCTGTCCTTGTCGGAAAAGCGGTCCTGCAGTCGCTTCATGTCGAAGTATCCGAAATGAAGCAGATACAAATCCTTTGCTATATGGAAGTTATGTCCCTTTATACGATGGAAGCCCGAGCCCCAGCGAAGAGGCCTGGCCAGTATGGAAGGCTTGGTGTAGCGCGTGCATATACGGGCATAATGGCGCTGGTGCAGGAAAGGCTCCCCGTCCCTGATATCAGGCTCCTCGCCGAGTTTCTGCCCGAAGTCCAGACCAAGTCCGGAAATGGAATCCTTTATAGGGGTATCTTCGAGATACTCGCGGAGAGTCTTGCCGAGCTTGGGGTCCACCACTACGAATTCGTCCGCATCCACTCCTATCACGAGGTCGTATCCGGAGGCGAAAAGGTCGGCTGCCCGGGCCGAAGCGAAGGCAAGGCGGCCCTTCTCGGCGGCCACCAGCTTGGTGCCTATCTTATCCACAAGGGTAACGTTGGTCCCCTGGCAGAAATCTCCCGGAACCTGGTCCTTGCCGTCGAAATAGATATAGAGGTTCTCCTTGCCGAGCTGAGTGCCGTAATAGTCCACCCACTTGCGAAGGTAGAAGTCGTCATTGCGTACTATGGTCAGTGCTGCGATTTTCTTCATAGGCCCAAAGTTACTCATATTATTTGAGATATCGCGCAGTTATGGAGGATTTATCCTCTGCAAGGGCCTCAGGAGTGCCCTCGAAGACCACTTTTCCTCCCCTCTCGCCTGCATCGGGACCCAGGTCTATGACCCAGTCGGCAGCCCTTATAACATCCAGGTTATGCTCTACGACCACTATAGTATGTCCTCCAGAAAGCAGCATGTCGAAGGACTTGAGCAGTTTCTCCACATCATAGAAGTGGAGTCCCGTCGTTGGCTCGTCGAATATAAACATGGTCTTGCCCTTGGGGTCGTCTCCGAGGGAGAGGAAGTAGGCCAGTTTTATCCTCTGGCTCTCTCCTCCGGAAAGGGTGCTGCTGCTCTGGCCCAGCTTGATATACGAAAGGCCCACGTCCACGAGGGGCTGCAATTTCTTGGCAATGGCCTGTGCCTCAGGCTCTTTCTGGCTCCCGAAGAAGGCTATGGCCTGCTCTACGTCCATGTCCAGGATGTCGTCAATGTTCTTGCCCTGATAGCGCACCTCCAGAATGTCAGGCTTGAAGCGCTTGCCGCCGCAGGACTCGCAGACCATGGTCACGTCGGCCATGAACTGCATGCCTATCTTCACGAAGCCTTCGCCCTGGCACTCGGGGCAGCGTCCCCCCTCCTGGTTGAAGGAGAAGAACGAGGGGGTGTAGCCGTTGAGCTTGGCATACTGCTGGGAGGAGAGCAGTTTCCTTATGTCGTCATATACTTTCAGATAGGTGACGGCGTTGGAACGGCTGCTGCGGCCTATCTGGTTCTGGTCCACGTATTCCACCCGGCGTATCCTGTCCACGTTGCCGGAAAGGCCCCGGAAGGTCCCCGGAAGCGGGCCGGACTCGTTTATCCTGCGGTTGAGGGCAGGATAGAGTATGTCGCCCACCAGTGAAGACTTGCCGCTGCCGCTGACTCCGGACACCACCGTAAGCACCCCGAGGGGGAACTTGACGCTGATATCCTTGAGGTTGTGCTCCATTGCACCCTCCACGGTTATGCTGTAGTTCCACTTGCGCTTGGCCCGGCTGTACCGGCTGCGAATTCCGCGAAGATACTGAAGGGTAAGGGAACGCTCAGTCACATCGGCGGGGAACTTGTCGTCCAGAGTACCCTGGAAAATCACCTCGCCTCCGTCCACTCCGGCCTTCGGGCCGAGGTCTATCACCATGTCCGCCGAGCGCATTATCTCCTCGTCATGTTCCACCACGATGACCGTGTTCCCGAGGTCGCGAAGCTTGCGTATCACTCCTATAAGCCTCTCTGTATCACGGGGATGCAGGCCTATGCTGGGCTCGTCCAGAATGTACATGGAACCAACCAGCGAACTGCCCAGAGCGGTCACAAGGTTCACCCTCTGGCTCTCGCCTCCGGAAAGGGTGTTCATGGCGCGGTCGAGGGTCAGGTAACCAAGGCCCACGTCGTCTATGTATCCCAGCCTCGAAGTCACCTCCTCAACGGCCTTGCCGACTATGGCGAAATCGCCCTCCGGGAGCTCTGTCGGCAGGCTCCGGAACCACTCCAGGGCCTGCTCCACCGTCATGGAGAGCACCTGCTGCATGTCCTTGCCGGCCACCTTCACATACAACGCATCCTTGCGCAGGCGGCTTCCCTTGCACTCATGGCATACGGTACGGCCGGAAAAACGGCTCAGCATGTACTTGTACTGTATCTTGTAGCGGTTGGACTCCACCCATTCGAAAAATTCGTCCAGGCCGCAGAAGGTGCCGAGGTCGCCGTCCCGGCTGCGGGTCTCCCACACAAGGGCCTTTTCCCTATCGGTGAGTTCGCACCATGGCTTGAAAACGGAAATGCCGTAGCGTGGCGCGACCTTGACCAGCTGGTCCTTGAACCAGCCCATCTTCTCCCCTCTCCAGCACATTATCGCCCCGTCGTATATGCTCTTTGTCTTGTCCGGAATCACGAGGTCCTCGCTGATGCCTATTATCTTGCCGAGTCCGCCGCAGACGGGGCAGGCCCCGAGAGGACTGTTGAAACTGAACATATATTCGTCCGGAACGCGGAATTCCATGCCGTCCGCTTCGAAACGGTTGGAAAAGCGCCTCGTCTGGCCGTCCAGGACCACGTACATGACTCCTCCGCCTACCTTGAAGCAGGTCTCGCAAGAAGAGCGGAGGCGGGCCAGGAGGTCTTCATCCGGCTCTCCAGCGGGAATCTTCGCCCTGTCAATCAGGAGCTTCAGGTCACCCTGATATGCCTTCGGGTCCTTCATCACGTCCTCAATGTCCACCATGGAGGCCCCGTCCCAAAAACGGGAGTAGCCCTGCTCCTTGAGGGCGAGCATAAGTTCCACCTTGTCCTGCCTTTCCTCCCAGAGGATTTCGGAAAGAAGATATACCGTATGTTCCTTCTTGTCGAAGATATGGGCCATCACGTCGCCGACTGTATGGCATTTGACCTGCTCTCCGCTGACGGGAGAATAGGTGCGGCCTATCCTGGCGAACACAAGTCTCAGGAAATCATATATTTCCGTAGTCGTGGCCACGGTGGAGCGGGGATTGCGGACATTGACCTTCTGCTCTATGGCAACTGCCGGAGGCACGCCTTCGATATTGTCAACGTCGGGCTTGGACATGCGCCCGAGGAACTGGCGGGCATAGGAGGAAAGGCTCTCGGCAAAGCGTCTCTGACCCTCGGCGAAGAGGGTGTCGAAGGCAAGCGAAGACTTGCCTGAGCCGGAAATGCCGGTAATCACTACGAACCTGCCCCTCGGAATATCCAGGGAAATGTTCTTGAGGTTGTTGACCCTCGCCTTTCTTATGCTTATGTTTCCTTCTTGTGGCATAATCGTTGTTGCAAGTTTGCAAAGATACGAAAATATTGTGTAAATTTGTAGTCCCTTTGGGACCTATGAGGCGATTTGCAGTTATATTGGCATTGATTCTGATGCCCCTCTTCCTTGGCGCACAAAGCACCAGGGTCAAGGGCCGCGTAACCGATGTCGATACCGGCGAGGGCATTCCCTTCGTCGGAGTTTACTACAAGAACACGACCATAGGCATTTCGACCGACCTGGACGGCAACTTCAGCATAGAGACCAGGGACCCTGCCGCCAAGATACTTACAGCCTCCATTCTCGGATACGACACCCAGGAAGTGGAGGTCCAGCAGCGCTCCTTCCAGGTCATAAACTTCAAGCTCAAGACAACCAACAACCACCTGAACGCCAGCCTTGTAAAGCCCGACAACCGCAGGATGAAGAAGATGCTGAGGCTTATCAACGAGCGCAAGGAATTCAACGACCCCGAGAGGAAGGAAGCATACAACTGCGACGTATATACCCGGATGGAACTGGACCTGAACGACCCCCAGTCGCAGATTCCCTTCAAGGGCTTCTGGCGAAGGTTCGATTTCACCCTGGACTACATAGACACTTCCGTCGTGTCGGGCAAGCCTTACCTGCCCGTAATGATTTCCGAGAGCAAGACAAGGAAATTCCACGGACGGAATCCCAGGCTCGACAAGGAGATAATAGAGGCCAACCGCATTTCAGGCGTAAACGACGAGAACTTCCTCTCCCAGTTTACCGGCACTATGCACCTGAAGACCAATTTCTACCAGGATTTCATCAACGTGTTCGAGCAGAGGATCCCCTCTCCGCTGATCAGCACGGGCTTCCTGTATTACGACTACTATCTCATTGACAGTCTGAACATTGACGGGCGCAAGACATATTACATCCGATTCCATCCCGGCAAAATGGTCTCCAGCCCCGTCTTCGACGGTGAAATGAAGATAGATGCCCAGGATTACGCCCTGAGGGAGATACACGCCAAGCTCGCCCGCACCGGCAGCATCAACTGGGTACGCGACTTGGTGCTGGACAGCGAGAGCCAGCGTACGGACAGCACATGGTTCTACAAGAACGACAAGATGTACATAGACCTGTGCGTATTCCTGACCGATTCGACCAACCTCACTTCCTTTATCGGCAACCGCCAGATGGTGTACGGCAAGCCCGAGTTCTCCCTTCCCGAGGACAACAAGGAACTCAATGAAATGAGCGGCCAGGTGCTGGTGAAGTTCGGAGCGAACAAGGACGACGGTTTCTGGAGGGAAAACAGGCCCATACCGCTTTCCAGAAAGGAAGAAGGCATATACGAAATGGTGAACAAGGTCCAGGACGTGCCCTTCTACAAGGGGGCGTATTCCGTCGTGGAAATGTTCATCAACAGTTACCTCAACATAGGCAAGATCGGCTTCGGTCCTATCGACCAGATTATCTCCCGCAATGCCCAGGAGGGCTTCAGGACGGTCTTCGGAGTGAGGACCTCGCCAAAGTTCAGCGACAAGGCCAGGATAATGGTGTATGGAGCCATAGGCTTCAAGGACATAAAGACCAACGGATTCAAGGCAGGAGCGTCGCTGGAATACCTGTTCAGGAAAGACCCCGAGCGCAAGTTGTCAATATCGGCCAGAAGGGACATGGAGCAGTTCGGACGAGGCACCAACCTGGCCACTTCGGGCAACGTTTTCGCTACGATTCTGGCCCGGGGAGGAGACAAGCGCTGCATGATCAACGAGTACAAGATCAAGTACGAGCACGAGACCAGCATGAATTTCAACCAGACTTTCGAGGTGCTCGGAAGGCAGATTTTCGGCAATGATTTCGTCCCTCTTGTGCGTTATGCCCCTTCGGCTCCCGGCGTGGAGCCGGCTACGGAGGTAATCAACAAGTTCGGATATACCCAGTTCCACTACGGAGCCCGTTTCTCCTGGGACGAGACTGTGCTGAGGGGCCATTTCATAAAGACTTACGCCCACACCAAGTTCCCCGTCATAGTCATAGACCTGGCAGGAGCGGTCAAAGGGTTCATGAGCGACTACAGCTACCTTAGGGCCGAGCTCACATCCACATACAAGCTGCCCATTCCTCCGGCAGGCAACATCCGCTTCACCCTCAACACCGGAAAGGTGTTCGGAGCGGTGCCCTATCCCCTTCTCAAACTGCACGAGGGCAACGGCACATACCAGCTGGACAAGACGGCCTTCGCCCTAATGGACTACTATGAGTTCGCTTCGGACACCTGGGCGACCCTGTTCACGGAATACAACATGGGCGGATTCATTTTCGGCAAGATTCCCGGAATCCGCAAGCTGGAACTGCGCGAGGTATTCGGCTGCAAGGTGGCCTGGGGTATGCTCTCTGACAAGAACAACGGTACGCCCGGCACACCGACGGCCTACAATGCACCCATGCTCTTCCCTTCCCTTGCAGACGGCAAGGGCGGGACAAAGTACATGACTTCACTGGATATTCCCTACGTGGAAGTACACGCGGGCATTACCAACATACTGAGGCTGTTCAGGGTGGATGCCAACTGGAGGCTCACCCACAGGGACACGGCCCGTCACAATTTCTCAGTTACCTTCGGTTTCGAGGTTTCCTTCTGATTTTACTGCCGTTTTCTTCGCTCCGAGGCTGTCAAGCAGGGCGGAATAGGCGTTGTTCAAGGAGTCCAGCTGCGGCAGGAATTCCTTTCTTATAGGCTCAGCGGAAGGCGATTCCATGGTGAGGGGATTGATAGGGGTCCCGTTCTTCCATACCCTGAAATCCAGGTGCGGGCCCGTGGCCGTTCCCGTCATGCCCACATAGCCTATGACCTGTCCCTGCCTTACCCTGTCTCCGACCTTGAGGCCGGCGGCGTATTTGGAAAGGTGCAGGTAAGCGGTGGTATATACGGAATTATGCCTGATTTTCACCGTGTTGCCACCTCCGCCGCCCCAGCCCTTGCTGATGACGGAGCCGTCGCCTATGGCCATGACCGGAGTGCCGGTAGGTGCGGCATAGTCAACTCCGGTGTGGGCCCTGACGGTGCCGTGGACGGGATGCTTGCGGTGATATGAGAAGCCGGAAGATATGCGCGTAAACTTGAGCGGAGCCTTGAGGAAGGCCTTTTTCATGCTCTCGCCCTTCTCGTTCCAATAGCGGTTGCCCCCGTCGCCCTGGTCCAGCATTATGGCCGGAAGGTCCTTCCCGTCACGGGAGAACTTGGCATAGGGCACGCTCTCTATGCCTATGACCTCCCCCTCGCACAGTTTCCGGTCATAAACGACCCTGAACCTGTCCCCTTTCCGGAGTCCGAAAAAGTCCACTGTCCAGGCATATATGTCGGCCAGTTCAACTATCATGAGCGGAGATACTCCGGCGGCGAGCATATCGTTCCAAAGGGAGGAATTGATGGTGACATCGGCATATTCGCGCACGGTCTCGACGGGCTTGGAGATGGTCCTGACCGTATATGGAGGAGTGCAGCCGAAAACGGTACGGTCCACCCTGCTCTGCTCATAGACGAGGTATCTGAGCGTCCTTCCGCTGAGGCTGTCGCCCTCATAATAGGCCTGCCAGCTGTTCCCGGCACGCATTTTCCTCACGTCGAAGACGCTGTCGCAGGAGGTGGCGAGGGTATAGGCCGAGGCTTTGTCCATGCCCAGGCGGCCAAGAAGGGTGGTGAATATTTCGCCGTTTTTCAGGGTACCTTCTACTTTATACAGGGAGTCGGTGCAGAATCCGAGGGGGTAAACGGTATCTTTCCTGACGACGGGCTCTGCTTCGCTCTCTTTCTGCTTTTTGTGGAAGAGGCCGCAGGAAGGCAGCAGCATCGCCGTGACTGCAAGTATTATGAATGGTCTTTTATACATCGTATGCTAAGAAGCTGTTTTGAAATTTTACAAATATAGGAAAAAAGGCGTAACTTTGCAAGGAAGAAGAATCCGCAGAAAATGGACATTGAACCTATCGCATACTACCGCTGCCCGCTGAAAGAAAAGTTCGGCTGTCCGAGGCAGAGCGGACTCGCGCCCGTGGAAGGCCGCATAGAATTCACCGGGCAGTTCAGGGACCCTCTGGCCGTCCGCGGTCTCGAAGGCTTTTCGCATATCTGGCTGCTGTGGGGATTCAGCGCCAACAGGGAAGGCTCCTCGCGGGGCCTTACGGTGCGTCCTCCAAGGCTCGGGGGCAACGAAAGGCTGGGCGTTTTCGCCACCCGCTCCCCTTACAGGCCCAATCCCGTAGGGCTGTCCTGCGTGGAGCTTAAAAGCGTGGGCGAAGGCTGTATAGAGGTCGTCGGGGCCGACCTTATGGACGGCACTCCAATATACGACATCAAGCCCTATATCCCCTACACGGACAGCCACCCGGAAGCCTCGTCGGGCTTTGTCGGGGCCAACCCGTGGCAGGAACTGGAAGTGGTTGTACCCGAGGGGATTGTACTCCCGGAAGGCCTCGCCCAGGTGCTCAGGCAGGACCCCCGCCCCCAGTATCAGGACGACCCCGGACGCATATACGGGCTCTCCTGGGGCGACAGCCAGGTACATTTCAAGGTCGAAGGCAACATCCTAACCGTCCTCGGCATGGACTAGGAGTTGGCATTGCGGTATTCCTTGGGAGTCATCCCGTACTTTTTCGAGAACTCGCGGTAGAACCAGGTCTTGGTCGAGAAGCCGCAGTTGAACATGATCTCCTGCACGGTCCGCGAGGTGGTCCTTAGCAGACGGGCGGCATTCTCCAGCCTTATGTGGCGGACATATTCAGTGGGGGTCATGCCTACTATTTCCTTTAGCTTGCGGTACAGCTGCATCTTGCTCACGCCCACTTCCGAGGCTATGGTCTCAGAATCCAGGGACTCGTTCTCCATGTTCCGTATCACTATGTCCGTAACCTTCACCAGCATGTCCTTGTCGGCTGTCTTTACGATGCTGCCCTCGAACTGCTGGACGGCTGCCAGAGCGGAGCCCTGATAGTCCTGGAGTTCCCGCCCGTGGCCGAGCAGGCGGTCTATCATGGCGAGCAGGTGACGGGGATGGAAGGGCTTGCCAAGATATGCGTCAGCGCCGCTCTCAAGACCTTCAATCTGGTTTTCAAGGGTATTGTTGGCAGACAGAAGTATGAAAGGGATATGCCTTGTCATGGGCCCCGACTTCATTATCCTGAGGAATTCCACTCCGTCCATGCCCGGCATCATTACATCGCTGATGATGAGAACCGGCTGGCGCTTGGCGACCATAGCGACGGCTTCATTCCCGTCCGAGGCCTCCATTATGTCGAAACGGTCCGAGATAATCCCTGCTATGAACTCGCGTATGTCCTTGTCGTCATCTACTATCAGGACGTCAGAGCCGCGTATGGGCACTATGTCCTGCACATTCTCTTTGCCCGAGTCCGGGGCCGTCTCCTCAAAGGATGCGGGAGCATCCTCCTGCAAGGGCTGCACGGGGGCTTCTTCGGCCTGGCGGAAAGGCAGGGCGACCTTGAAAGTGGTGAAACTCTCTCCGTCCGACTCTATCTCTATGGAACCTCCCAGCAGTTCCACGAGGCTCTTGCACATGGAAAGGCCTATTCCGTTGCTGGTCCGGCCCTTGGATATGGCCTTCTCGAACCTGTCCAGCACCTCATATCGGTCGAACACGGCCTCCCGTTTTTCCTCCGGAATGCCCACTCCCGTGTTGGTCACGGAGAATTCCAGAAGGGCATCGTTGCAATCCATGCCTATGTTTATGGAACAGCCGTCGGGCGTATATTTGAGCGCATTCGACAGCAGGTTGAACATCACCTTCTCTATGCTGTCCCTGTCAGTGTTCCACACTATGGAAGAAGGATTCGCCCTGATGCCCATGGCGATTCCGTGCTGGAGGGCCGTCTCCCTGAAATAGTCCATTTCCTTGTCTGCAAGCTGCGTCACATCGACAGGGGTGATATGTACGGAGAGATGGCCGGTTTCGGCCTTACGGAACATAATCAGCTGCTGGATAAGAGACTGCATGCGACTGGAATTGGACTCTATTACATCCAGAAGATGCTTCTCCCCCGGGCTCAGCCTCTTGTCCTGCTGCAATTCAGCGCAAGGGCCGTATATCAGGGTCAGAGAATTGGAGAATTCGTGGGCTATGTTGGTGAAAAACTGGAGCTTGGCCTCATGCACCCTTGTCATCTGCTGCTTCTGGCGCTGCTCGTCCAGTATCCTTTCCTTGACGGAGCGCCTATAGACCACGAACCTCACTATCAGGAACACTACGAAGGCGAACAGCATATAGTACATGAGCATGGCAGGGCCGCTCTCGTACCATTTCGGGGAGACTTTCAGAGGAAGCACCACGGCATCGTCGCTCCACTGCCCGTTGGAATTGGAACATCTCACCCTGAGGGTGTACCTGCCCGGAGGCAGATTGGTGAAAACTATGTTGTTGGAAAGGCCGAGCCTGACCCAGTCCCTGTCGTAGCCTTCCAGCATGTAGGATATTTCGCAGCTGAAAGGATTGAGGTAATCCATTGGCACATAGCGGAATCCCACGGTGCCTCTTTCATGTTCGAGCACCAGGGTCCCGTCCTTGAGCATATCCGAAAAGCATCGCTCCTGGTTGTCTATGTAGAATCCGTCACGAATCAGCGGAGGCATGTACTGGGCCCCGCCTATGGAGCGGGAATCGAAGCGGTTGAAGCCGCCTATTCCGCCGAAATACATTAGGCCCGTCGAGGGGCTGCGGTAGAAGGCTCCGTCCGAGAACTCGTTGTCCTGCAGGCCGTCGGAAGAGAAGAATGACACTATGCTTCCTCCGTCGAAGGATACCTTGCAGAGACCGTTGCTGGTGCTGACCCACACATGGCCGTCCGAATCCGGTATGACCCCGTGTACGGTATTGTTGGGAAGGCCGTCATTCTGCCCTATCCACATGACCTGCCCGTTCAAAGAGACCCTGTACAGTCCCATGCCCGTGCCTACCAGGATGTTGCCTGAATTGTCCTGCGACAGGGCAAGCACGTCGTATCCGCAGGGATAGGTCCCTATGGTGCCGTCCGACACCCTTAAGCTGCGCAGTCCGCCTCCCCTGGTGCCTATCCACAGCACATGCTGCGGAGTGTCGAGAATGGAATAGACCACGTTGCTGCCGAGGCTTTCCGCCCCGTAATTGACGAAAGACACCACCTTGCCGGAAGACAGGGAGAGCCTGAAAAGGCCGTGCCCGCTGGTCCCGACCCAAACGGTGTTGCTGTCTATGGGGGCTATGGAATATATGGAAGAAAGGTTGCAGCCTTCGGAGCGCAGCTGCCCCGGGACTTCGACCTTCCCCGGCCGCCCTGTCCTCTTGTCTATATGGCAGAGTCCTTCCCCGTCGGTTCCCAACCATATCCTGTCGCCTCCGTCGGCCATGCAGAAAACGGAATTGTTGGGAAGGCCGCTGTCCGTGCCCAGATGGCGCACAAGGGCCCCGTAGCGGTCGAAAACATATATGCCGCCGCCCTTTGTACCGACATAGAGACGGCCCAGGGCATCCTCGCTAAAACACCTTACGGCATTGCCGCCGAAAGCCCCTATCACCGCATCGAAGCGGTTCTGCTCGGGGGCTATGCGCACAACGCCTCTCATGTCAGTCCCGGCCCATATCACCCCCTGCGTGCCCCGGCATACGGAAAGCACCGGAATGTCGGTCAGCATCTTTTCTCTCTCGGGGCCGAGGCGGTATAGGCCCCTTCCCGTTGCCACCAGGGTATCTGAGGGAGAAATGAATACATCGTTGATTTCCGAGGGGTCGAAACCGCCCACGGACACATGGGAACGGGAGCGCATGACAGCGCCGGAATATGGCTTGAAACTATTGCCGTCGAAACGGTACGCCCCGCGTCCTTCCACCATGGCGCACACATTCCCGTCCCACCAGATGGAAAAGGTCTTTTCCTGCACGGCGCGGGAGCCTTCCGCGACAAAAAACCTCTGGAAGCGACCGCTCGAGGGGAAATACCTGTCAATTCCCCTGTCCGTCGCAATCCACAGGTTGCCCTCGCCGTCTTCGAGAATCTGCCGGATGACATTGTTGGAAATGGTGGTAGAGTCGCTCTGGAGGGACTTGAAAACATTGAAGTTACGCCCGTTCCAGCTGTTGAGGCCGTCCCAGGTGCCGAACCACATGAGCCCCCTGGAATCCTGGAAGACGACATTGACGGAACTGTTGCTAAGTCCGTCCCTGTTCGTGATATAATCTACATTATACCCCGCCGAGGACAACGGAATCACAGGAAGCAAGGCCAGAATGAGCAATATTAACCTTTTCGTTACCATATATTTGCAAATATAGCACTTTTTGAAGAATATGTAAAATTAGTGCACCTTTTTGCAAATATTGTACACCTCGGCCAAAAATCGCTTGTGTACCTTTGCAAGCGGATAACCAGATAACACTATCACAATGGACTTAGCGAAAAGAAATCCTGCAAACCCCCTGCTCAGGCCCTCGGACCTGAAACCCTGCATTCCCGGAATGGAAATAACCTGCCTCCTCAACCCCGGAGTTTTCCGCATGGACGGCAAGACCTGGCTGCTGCTGAGAGTCGCCGAAAGGCCGGTCCAGCAGGAAGGCATAATAAGTTTCCCCGTATATAACGCCAAAGGCGAAATAGAGGTACAGAGTTTCAAGGCGGACGACCCACAGCTGGATGCCAGCGACCCCCGCGTAATCCAGTACAAGGGACAGTATTACTTGACTACCCTTTCATACCTTCGTCCCGTATGCAGCACGGATGACGTTCACTTCACGGAAGACCCTGCAATCAAGCCCATTTTCGGACAGGGATTCCAGGAGTCCTTCGGCATAGAGGACTGCCGCGTAGCCACCATGGACGACGGCTTCTTCCTCACCTTCACGGAGGTCTCCCCCGTTGCCGTAGGCGTAGGTCTGATTGGCACAAGGGATTTCAAGACTCTCGACCGCGAAGGAATGATATTCCCTCCCCACAACAAGGACTGCGCCCTCTTCCAGGAGAAGATAGGAGACAAATACTACGCATTCCACCGTCCCAGCAGCCCCGAACTCGGAGGCAATTATATATGGATAGCCGAATCCCCCGACCGCATCCACTGGGGCAAGCACGTCTGCATAGCCACCACCCGCCCGGGACATTGGGACAGCGCAAGGGTCGGTGCCGGCGCAGCCCCAATAAGGACCAGCGAAGGCTGGCTGGAGATATATCACGGAGCCAACAAGGAGAACCGCTACTGCCTCGGCGCACTGCTGCTTGACCTTAACGACCCCACCAGGGTCATAGCCCGCAGCGACGAGCCCATAATGGAGCCCATCGCCGAGTACGAGAAGACCGGATTCTTCGGCAACGTGGTGTTCACGAACGGATACTATATGCTGGACGAGGACACGATACAGATGTTCTACGGAGCCAGCGACGAGGTTATATGCAGCGCACAAATGTCTGTAAAAGAAATACTTAACTCGCTCAAGTAATGTTCAAGGAATTCAAATTCTTCCTCTCGCAGCCCAAGAATATCAAGACGCTGCTCATCACGAACCTGCTGTTCGCGATGGTGCTTCCTCTTATCAATATATTCGCAGGCGCGTACGTGCTAAGGGCAACAGGCAACGACTTCACCATACTGATTGCCTTCCAGCTGTGCATGTACATAGGAATAGTGCTCTCGGCACTGGGCAACGGACTGCTGATGAAGTACTTCAAGTCCTCTCAGCTGTATGCTTTCGGAATATTGATTTCTTCCGTGTCGCTCATAGTGCTGATGTTCCTGCAGAACCCTTCCACTGCGGTAATATGCATAGCCGGCCTGTTCATAGGCCTGGCCACCGGGTTCTTCTGGACCAACAGGTATCTCCTCACCCTGTATTCCACCGACGACGACAACCGCAACTATTTCTTCGGGCTTGAATCCCTGTTCTTTACGATTTGGAACATAGTGATTCCCGTGGTTGCCGGCCTCATAATAAAGTTCACCTCCGACCATACCCTCTTCGGCATGGAACTCACCCCGGACAACGGCTACCAGTTCCTGACCATCATGGCCCTGGTGATAAGCGTATGCGCATGCGTGGTGCTCTCGAGAGGAAACTTCCGCACTCCCTCCAGCAAGAACTATTTCCATCTGAAGTTCCACCGCCTGTGGCAGAAAATGCTGACCCTCGCTGGGCTCAAGGGAATGGTGCAGGGCTTCATAGTGACCATACCTACCATATTGATATTCAAGTTCATAGGCGACGAAGGCTCCCTCGGCCTCATCCAGGGCCTTAGCGGTGCCCTGACCGCCATCGTGGTGTACATTCTCGGCCGCGTGGCAAAGCCCGCCCACAGGATGGCCATCTTCGGCGCGGGACTGCTCATATTCTTTGTCGGAGCCCTTACCAACAGCATACTCTTCTCGGCAGCCGGAGCACTCACCTTCATAATCTGCAACGTGATGTTCCAGCCCCTCCACGACCTGGCCTACTTCCCTACCATGATGAAGACCATAGATGCAGTGAAGGTGCTCGAGAACCGCGAGGAATACACCTATATAATGAGCCATGAGATAGGACTTTTCGCCGGACGCGCATTGGGTATGCTGCTGTTCATAGTCATCGCTTTCTCCCTCGGAGAAGAAGGCGCGGACGTGGCGGTCAGGTACGCCGTGCTCATCGTGGCCGCAATCCAGCTGCTTTCCCTCCCTCTGGCCAAGAACATCATAAAGGACATAGATACAAAGTACAGCAACAAGTAGCCACATGAAGAAATATCTGACAATCATAGCTTTGGCGGCACTCGCGGGCTGCGCTCCCGAATACGGTGGTGGCCCCGTCCCCCAGCAGGACATCGCAAGGGTCGAACTCATGGCCAGGATGCCCCGGCCATACAAGCTGCTGGACTGGCACCAAAAAGCCCTCGATTTCGATGCCTTCGCATTCGATTTCGACAATCCCTACCCCTGCGGTCCCGTAATCTGGATGGACGACGCACGCCGCAACATGGACCAGACTACTTTCGGACTCTATACCGCCATGATGGATGCCCGCCAGGGCCCTGACGTGAACGGAGGGGAGTTCCACGAAAGCCTGAACATGCTCCACACCCTCCTGGGTGCCGGACTCAACGGCATAGACAAGACTTCCCAGAACGGGTTCAACTGGGTGAAAATGTCCCAGAACTATTTCAACACCGACAACGGCTGGAACATAGTGATGAACAACACCTGCCCCGAGGTCGCCCTGCTGGGCGGAGGATACGGACGCGACTGGTGGTACGACGTTTATCCCAACGTGCTTTTCTACGCTGTCAGCGAGGTGTTTCCGGGAGTCGAAGGCGCAGATGAGATAATGCGCACGGTGGCCGACCAGTTCGCAAAGGCCGACTCGGTGCTGGCCGGAAACTACGACTTCACATACTTCGACTACGCCCGGATGAAGGGCTGCAACAACTGGATTCCCAAGCAGCAGGACGCTGCCGGCGGACATGCCTGGGTGCTGTACAGCGCCTACCGCAAGTTCGGGGACAAGAAGTACCTGGACCATGCCATATCGGCAATGCAGGCACTTGACGGCCAGAAAGAAAGCCGTTTCTACGAGATTCTGCTGCCCATGGGCATTTACACCGCAGCGAGGCTCAACGCAGAGCAGGGCTGCAACTTCGACATAGCCAAGATGCTGGACTGGGTATTCGACGGCTGCACGGCTCCCGACGGACGCACCGGATGGGGCATAACCGCCGGAAGATGGGGAGATTACGACATAGGAGGACTGCAGGGCAGCCTGATTGACGGAGGCGGCTTCGCCTTCCTGATGAACAGCATAGACGTTGCATGGCCTTTCGTCCCCATGGTAAAATACCAGCCCCGGTTCGCAAGGGCGATAGGCCGCTGGATGCTCAACAACGTCAATTCCTGCCGCCTTTTCTTCCCCGACCAGCTTCCCGATTCCCTCCAGTGCCTCCCAGGAATGCAGGATTTCACGGGCTCCATTATAGCCTACGAGGGACTGCGCCGCAAGGACGACCGCTACATGCCCAAGGAGCATGAAGGACTCAGCCCCATAGCGCTCGGAGACGGCCCGCTGTGGAACGAGAAGAACCCTCCCGAAAGCATGTTCAGCCTCTACAGCACCTCCGCCGTCGGCATACTCGGAGCCATAGTCTCCCCCACCGACGTGGAAGGAATACTCCGCCTGGACTGCAACGCCACCGACTTCTACGCCGACAGGCCCTATCCCGTATATCTTTACTACAACCCACACGAGGAAGGCAAGAAGGTCACCTACCTGGCGGAAGAAGGCAGCAAGGACATCCTGGACATAGTATCGGGCAAGTACCTC
Organism: Bacteroidales bacterium; assembly: GCA_017479265.1. Lineage (GTDB taxonomy): Bacteria > Bacteroidota > Bacteroidia > Bacteroidales > UBA932 > Cryptobacteroides. The sequence goes on from JAFVCK010000048.1 coordinate 18,000, forward strand.
GCCCGCAAGGTGGAAGGTTCATGCAAGATTGATATACCCGCAGGACAGGCCGTTCTGGCCGTGGAGGTCCCATCAGGAATGAAAATAAAAGATAACACCATAGCTTATGAGAAAAATAATTAGCATCGCTCTGCTGCTTCTCGGAATCGGAGCCATGGCCCAGAACCGCGTCAGCGGAACGGTCACGGATGCCGGTACCGGAGAGACACTCATCGGAGTCAGCGTATATGTGGCAGGCACTACCATAGGTGCAGCCACGGACCTCGACGGGAAGTACGAAATCAACGTTCCCGACTCGGGTGTTCTGCAATTTGAATATGTCGGCTACAAGACTGTCAGCCAGCCTATTGCAGGCCGCAGCGTCATAGACGTGGCCCTCGAGGAAGACAGCACTTTCCTTGACGAGGTAGTGGTGGTCGGATACTCCGTCATGAAACGCCGCGACGTGCTCGGAGCCGTTTCCAAGGTGGACGGTCAGCAGCTCGCCAAGGTCCCCGTATCCTCCCTCCAGGAGTCCATGCAGGGACGCATCGCCGGCGTGAACGTAACGGCCCAGACAGGAGCCCCCGGAGCCGCCATATCGGTGCGTGTGCGCGGTACCAGCTCCATTTCTTCAAGCAACGACCCCCTCTACATAGTGGACGGAATTCCGGTAGAAGGTGCGCTCAACACCCTCTCCGCCGGTGACATCGACAACATCACCGTTCTGAAGGACGCTTCTTCGGCGGCCATCTACGGCTCCCGCGCCACCAACGGCGTAGTGCTGATTACCACCAAGAGCGGCAAGGACGGAGATGCCAAGATAAGCTACAACATGCAGGCAGGCGTGCAGTTCCACGGCAAGCTTCCCAAGATGGTCAATACCGACGAGTACATCTCCATCTACAACGAGGCCGCGACCAACGACAACAGCGTGATTCCCATACCGCGCAAGCTGATCGACCTTTCCGAGCGCGACAAGTTCGCCGACGTGAACCATCTGGAGGAAATCTTCCGCGTCGCTCCCATACACCAGCATGAACTCTCCATCAGCGGCGGCAACGGCAAGACTCAGTACATAATCTCCGGCACCTACTTCAACCAGCAGGGTATCATACGCAACTCCGACTACGACAGGGCGGGACTTCGCGCCAGCGTCTCCTCCCAGGTCAAGGACTGGCTGAAGGTCAACCTCAACGTGAGCGGCTCGCTTGCCAACAACAGGCTGCTGGCTTCCTCCGGAGACGGATACAAGAACGACGAAGGCGGTTCAGTGGTGCGCTACGCCCTTTTCCGCAACCCCGCCATTCCCGTGTTCGACGCTGAAGGCAATTACGTTGACATGCCCGGAGAGTATTATGGCTCAGGTACTTACAACTCATTCTTCGGAGACGGCTACTCTCCCGAAGGACTCGCCGCCTACACCGACAGGTCCAACAAGACAAAGACCCTCCTGGCCACCGGAAACGTAATCATAAACTTCACCAAGAACATATTCTGGAAGACCACCATGGGATTGGACTACAGGTACAACACCTACCGCCTGTTCAACAAGACCTGGGGTACCAACAACCGTATCCACGAGACCAACGGCCTGACTGTCAGGAACAACGAGAATGTCGGATGGACGGTCAACACGACCTTCAACCACAACATGACCTTCGGCGGACACAGCATCAACTACATGCTCGGAGCCGAGGCCATACGCAACCATGAAAACGTCCTGTCCTCGGCCAACGAGGCCTTCGCCTCCGAAGACAAGGACCTGCTGTACATAGGCCTCGGAGAAGGCACCCTCACTTCCAGCCAGGGCGAGAGCGCTTCCGCGCTGCTTTCCTTCTTCGCCAACGTCAACTACAACTACGCAGGCAAATACTATGTCTCCGCAATCCTCCGCGAGGACGGCTCATCCCGCTTCAGCAAAGGTCACAGATGGGGCACATTCTACTCTGTATCAGCCGGTTGGAACATCGAGCAGGAAGAGTTCATGAAGAATGTCAGCGTAATCAACAAGCTCAAGCTGCGTGCAGGATACGGAGCCATAGGCAACCAGAACATAGGCCTGTACGCCTATTCCGACAGGTATTCCGGCAAATACTACTACGCGTTCGGCACCAACTTCGCCGACGGCTACACCCAGACCACCCTCGGCAACGACAACCTCAAGTGGGAAACCTCGAGGCAGTTCAACGCCGGTCTGGACATAGAACTGCTGGAAGGCTCGCTCGGAGCATCCGTAGATTACTACTACAAGGTCACCGAGGACATGCTCGTACAGGAGTCCCTGCCTACGTCGGTTGGAAAGACTTCCACCCCTTGGGTCAACAACGGCAGCGTACTCAACACCGGAGTCGATTTGGAGATATTCTACCGCAAGCAGTTCAAGGACTGGGGCTTCGACGTGACCCTCAACGGAGGATACCTGCACAACGAGGTCCTGAGCCTCAACTCCCCCATCCTCGGCGGTCTTGTCAATGATGGAGTATATGCCACCCGCACCGAGGTCGGCCATCCTATCGGAGCATTCTACATGTACAAGATGGAAGGCATCTTCCAGAACGACATAGAGGTCATCTCCTCCCCTATACAGGGTACTGGCATCAAGGCCGGTGACGTGAAGTATGCCAACATCAATGGTGACAGCGTCATAGACGGAGAAGACAGGACCTTCGTAGGAAGTTCCATCCCTACGTTCACTGCCGGCCTGAACCTCGCCGCCAACTGGAAAGGCTTCGACATTTCCGCATTCTTTCAGGGCGCTTTCGGGCAGAAGGTCTATATCCAGTACCTGAATGATTCCGAAGGTTTCTACCGCGGATTCCCCGTCACCAAGCGCTACTACGACCAGCACTGGACGGGCGAAGGCACCTCCAACACCCAGCCTCGCGCAACATGGAGCGGCACCAACAACCGCAAGGTCTCCACGAGGTTCCTCGAGGACGGCAGCTATGTCCGTCTGAAGAACCTGCAGCTCGGATACACATTCAAGCTCCCCGAGAACTGGAAGATATCCAACCTGAGGCTGTACCTGGCAGGAACCAACCTCTACACCATCACAAAGTACAGCGGACTCGACCCCGAAATGACGGTCAACGCGAACTCCACATCCGAGGGAGACCGCGCCAACGGAATAGACTGGGGAACCTACCCTGTCGCCAAGAGTGTAACAATGGGTCTCAACATCACGTTCTAAGATATGAAAGCAAGAATATACATAGTGGTCGCTGCAGCCGTGCTCTGCTGCACTTCCTGCGACAAATTCCTGTCCGAGAACCTCAAGGGAGGCTATTCTTCAGAGAATTACTATACAACAGAGAGCAAAGCCGAGATGGCGGTCAACGCCGTCTATAACTCCCTGTACGGCAATATCTTGTGGATGTTCGGCGATGTCGCTTCCGACGATTCCCTGAAGGGAGGGGACGACGGCGACCAGCCCCAGATCAACGAGATTGACTCCTTCACCGCCACGGCGGACAACGGTTCCGTCGGTACCTTCTGGCAGGACAGCTACGAGACCATAGCCCGCGCCAACAACGCCATAGCCGGCATCAGCGGCATGCAGCTGGACAAGGAAGTCGCCGACAAGCTCACCGGAGAGGCCAAGTTCCTGAGGGCATACACATACTTCAACCTCGTTAACGTATTCGGCAAGGTTCCCCTCAAGACCAAGCCCCAGAACAGTTCCGAGAACATACATGTGGGCCTGAGCGAAATATCGGCCATATATGCCCAGATTGACCAGGACCTCACCGATGCGGCGGCGGGACTGTCCAATGTAAAGGACGGACACGCCAACAAGGCGGCCGCCTGTGCCCTCCTTGCCAAGAGCAAGATATTCCAGGGCAAATGGGATGAAGCGGTGCAGGCCATCAAGGATTTCGAAGACCTCTCGGCAGGGTACGACCTCGAGCCTGTTTACTCCGACCTCTTCAAATCAGGCGGTGAGAACAGCATTGAATCCATATTCGCAATCAGGTACGCAACCAACAAAATAGCCTCCCAGGGCAACCTTCTCAATGTCTGGTTCTCGCCTTTCATCGAAGGAGGATACCATTTCAACGCCCCTACGCAGTCATTCGTGGACTGCTTCGACGAGCTCACCGCCGGCGGTGACACCGACCCCCGCCTGGACGCATCCATAGGCCGCGACGGACAGCCCTGGTTCAACGGAACCACCTTCGACAAGGAATGGGGCAATGCAACGGGCTATCTGGTCAAGAAATACGACGAGGATGCAGTGGAGGAACTCGCAAAGAGCCAGTCCACCATACCCCAGCACCGCATCCGCTATGCCGAAGTGCTGCTCCTGAAAGCCGAAGCCCTCAACGAGCAGTCCGCAAGCAATACCGGAGCCGCTGCAGCCGCACTGGACCAGGTACGCTCCCGCGCAGGTCTCGGTCCCACCACGGCCGCCTCGCAGGCAGACCTCCGCCAGGCGATACGCAAGGAGCGCCGCCGCGAACTCGGATTCGAGTTCCACAGGTTCTTCGACGTGATGCGCTACGGCAAGGACTACGCAGTGTCGGCCCTCGGAGCAGCCGCATGGCCCTCTGACAGGTACTACTTCCCTATCCCCCAAGGAGAAACCGATGCCAACACCGCACTGAAATAGGATATACTAAAATCAAACCATAAACAATTATTAACCATTAAACAACAAATCAAATGAAAAAGATTTTCGCAATCGCACTTGCAGCACTCACAATTCTCGTTGCAGGTTGCAACAAGGACGGTGGAAAAGACAACACTCCCGCCGTTGACCTCACTGAACTCAACAAGGCTATCGCCGACTGCGAGACCCTTGTAAACGGTGCAACCACCGCTAACTTCCCCCAGAGCGCCATCGACGCTTTCAAGAGCACCATCGAGACCGTTAAGAAGGCTGCCGAAGCCGCCAAGGACCAGGCAACCGTCGACAACCTCCTCACCCAGCTCAACACTGCAAAGGAGACCTTCCTCGCAGCCGAAATCGGCGCTATCCCTGCTGACGCACTCGCATTCGCAATCGACTTCGAGTCCGGTGCCAACGAGTTCAAGACCAGCGGAAAATACGAGTGGAACGCAAAGCTCATGGCCGGTACCGACGGTCTTCCCAAGTATGTTGACGGACACAAGACCGGCAGCAAGGGCATGCAGTTCGGCGGTGTTTCCTACATCCAGATTGCCGATGCTGTCGCCAGCGTTGTAGAAACCAACACCTTCTCCATCGCCGTTTGGGTAAACACCCCCATCAACGAGAACAACTACATTCTCTCTTGGGACAAGTGGAACAGCTGGAAATTCCAGACCCAGTCCACCAACAAGGCCTTCCTCACAGTAAAGACCACAGAAGGTGAGAATGGTACTTACATCGAGCATGACTCCAACACCGAAATCCCCGAGAACGAGTGGCATCATATCGTAGTGACCCTCGACCTCGTCAACGGTGTCGAGACCTACTACATCGACGGCGAAAGCGTCATGGTATGGGACAAGGACAATGAGGAAAAACTCGCTGTCAAGAACCAGACCATCTGCCACGCTGCCGACGGCATCAAGCTCCTTGTCGGTATCCAGGAAGAGAATCCCGAGACAAGCGGCTACTTCGTAGGCAAGATGGATGACCTCGCTTTCTACACCATCGCTCTCGACGGCGGTCAGGTAAGCAAGCTCTTCAACGACCAGAAGTAATACCACTTCGAATAAAACAGGCGGCGGCTGACCCTGCCGCCTGTTTCAAATATTATGTAACATCATGAAATTCAAGACTTTAGTTTCCATTACATCCTGCATAACCATGATAGCCGGCATGTCCGCCTGCAAGCATGGGGATGAAAAGGAGGACATATCCGCCGATGTCTCCGAAGACATATCCGGGGAGCCTCTTTCCGAAGACCCCTCGCAGGAAGTGCCGGAGAAAGAATGGGAAGAGCCGGAGCAAGAAGCCATCGTTCCTTTCAAAGTCGGCGGCAAGGTCGCTCAGGTAAGCATTTCCAGGGTGGACCTTATGCCCGACATCCCGTCCACATACAAGATGATAGACTGGAGACAAAAGGCCCTTGACTATGATGCATACGTATTCGACCGGGAAGCCTCGGACGAGGTCAGGCCGCTCATCTGGCTGGACCCCACGAGCAACAACTCCCCCTACGACGGATTCGGACTATATACGACTGTCGGGGATATACGCCAGGGCCCTGAGCATCCCGGAGCCCATGAAGCCATAAACACTGTTGCAGCAGTGATGGGCGGCGGCCTGGTGGGAATAGACAAGACCAGCCAGGACGGGTACAATTACCCCCTGATGCTGCAGAACTATTTCAGCAAGATAACCCCCTGGAAAATAATGCTTAACGGGACCTCGGGCGGAGCCGGCGACTGGTGGTACAACATTCTCCCGAACCTGCTGTACTGGGGTGTCTGCGACATATTCCCGGATGTGGAAGGCTCAGAGAACATACTGCGTTCCGTAGCCGACCAGTTCGCCAAGGCCGATGCAAAGCTCGCCGGGGACTACGCCTGGTCGTATTTCGACTACGGAAAGATGACCGGTTACAAGAACAGCATACCGCGCCAGCAGGACGCGGCCGCAGGACATGCCTGGGTGCTGCTGAATGCCTACCGCCATTTCGGCGACAAGTCCTATATGACCCGTGCCGTCAGCGCCCTCAACGCCCTGTACAGCCAGACGGAGAGCCGTTTCTATGAGATAGTCATGCCTTTCGGAGCATACGTGGCCGCAGTAATGAACGGCTGCTACGGAGAGACCTACGACGTGGGCAAGATACTGCGCTGGACCTTCGAGGGCAACCGCAGCAACGGCCGCACAGGCTGGGCCGTCACGGTAGGAACATGGGGGCCATACGACATATCGGGCCTTCAGGGCAGCATCACGGACGGCGGCGGATACGCCTTCCAGATGAACTGCTACGAGATGGCCTGGCCGCTCGTACCCATGGTAAAATACCAGCCCAAGTTTGCGGCTACCATAGGAAAGTGGATGCTCAACAACGCCTCTGCATCCCGTCTGTTCTTCCCTGACGAGATTGACGACGAGTATCAGTATTGCGCTGATATCAAGGACCTTACAGGAGGAATAATAGGATATGAAGGACTGCGCAAAACGGACAGGTACGGGAAGATGTCAGTGGAGCCCGTAGCCGAGGGTGACGGTCCTTCCTGGCTCTCCGGAATGCCGGACTGCACCATGTTCAGCCTGTACAGCACTTCTCCCGTCGGAATATTCGGAGCCATCATTTCCACTACCGATGTAGAGGGCATCATTTCACTGGACTGCAATGCCACCGATTTCTATGCGCAGAGGCCCTTCCCCTGCCACCTGCTTTACAATCCTTTCGACACAGAAATGACGGTGACCTACAAGTGCTGCGGAAGCGGGGCCTACGACCTTTTCGACGGCGTTGCAAGGGACTATGCAGCCCGCGGCCAGTCCTCCGACGCGGCAGTAGCGATACCCCCCAAGGGTGCAGTGCTGCTGTATGAAATCCCCACCGGTACGGAGCTATTCAGCCGGGGGACCTCAGTGGTCACAAAGGACGGGACAGTCGTAGCGTATTGACAAAGTATATTGAATTAAGTCATGTTCAAAAAATAACTTGCATCATTTTTTCTCATTCTTAAGTAAAGCAATCCCTGCAATAGCGGGGATTTTTTATTATCTTTGCAAGTTGAAAAATAAAATCACGATATGGACGAGGCTAACAAAACAATGGACCCTGAGCCGAGGAAACTAAATTTCCTCGAGGAAATCATCGAAGCCGACCTTGCCGAGGGCAAGTTCGACAGCATTATGACCAGGTTCCCTCCCGAACCGAACGGCTACCTGCATCTGGGCCACGCCAAGAGCATCTGCCTGAACTTCGGACTGGCCCAGAAGTACGGAGGCAAGACCAACCTCCGCTACGACGACACCAACCCCGTGAAGGAAGACACCGAATATGTGGATTCCATCAAGGAGGATATCAAGTGGCTGGGCTTCCAGTGGGACAAGGAACTCTATGCATCGGACTATTTCGACCAGCTTTACGCCTGGGCGGAGGAACTGATACAGAGAGGCTTGGCATACGTCGATGACCAGACCCAGGAGGAGATACGCCTCGGACGCGGCACCGTTGACAAGCCCGGCACGGACAGCCCCTGGAGAAACCGCAGCGTGGAGGAGAACCTCCGCCTGTTCAGGGAAATGCGCGACGGCAAATACGCCGACGGAGAAAAGGTGCTGAGGGCCAAGATAGACATGGCGCATCCCAACATGATGTTCCGCGACCCCCTGCTGTACCGCATCAAGCACGCCAGCCATCACCGCACGGGCGACAAGTGGTGCATCTACCCCATGTACGACTTCACCCACGGCCAGTGCGACTCCATAGAGCATATCACACACTCGATATGCACCCTTGAGTTCGACGTACACCGTCCTCTCTACGACTGGTTCATACAGACCCTGGGCATATTCCCCAGCCATCAGTACGAGTTCGCCCGACTGAACCTCACCTACACCCTCATGAGCAAGCGCAAGCTGCTCGAACTGGTGCAGAAGGGACTCGTGAGCGGATGGGACGACCCCCGCATGCCTACGCTCTGCGGAGTACGCAGGCGCGGATACACGGCCGAGGCCCTCAGGATGTTCTGCGACAAGATAGGAGTGTCCAAGCGCGACCAGCTCATGGACATACAGCTTCTGGAATGGTGCGTTCGCCAGGACCTCAACGCCCGCTCCAACCGCTACATGGTGGTGCAGGACCCCATAAAGGTGCATATCACCAACTGGCCCGAGGGCAAGGTGGAATGGTTCGACTGCCCTCTGAATCCGGCGGAGCCGGAAGGCTCGACCCGCAAGGTGCCCTTCACGGGAGAGCTTCTCATAGACAGGGCCGACTTCATGGAGGATGCCCCCAAGAAGTTCTTCCGCCTCAAGCCGGACGGCGAAGTACGTCTGAAATACACTTACATAATCAAGTGCAATGAGGTTATCAAAGATGCTGAAGGAAAGATAGTTGAGCTGAACTGCACATACGACGAGACCACTCATCCCGCTACGGGGACATGGCGTTCCGTCAAAGGTACCATACACTGGGTGTCCGCGGCGCATGCAAAGGAGCTTGAGGTGCGCAATTACGACCGTCTGTTCACCCTCGCCGACATGAGCCAGGTGCCCGAGGACAAGGACTACAAGGACTTCCTCAACCCCGATTCGCTCATAGTGGCGAAGGGTTATGCCGAGCCCGCCCTGCTGGAAGACGCTTCCGGCATAGCCGTGCAGTTCGAGAGGACAGGCTATTATGTAAAGGACAAGGACAGCACTCCCGAGCATCCCGTGTTCAACAAGACAACGGCACTCAAGGATTCCTATAAGCCCGAATAGGCCCCCGGCGGATGGATTGGAAGAGGGTCATAAGGGAAACCATGCTGCCACTGGCGCTTGTCTGCGGAGTATCGGCATACCTTATCTACCATTTCAATCCGGTCCTGAAGCCCATAGGACATGTATGTCATGAAATAGCGTCACGCGGTCAGATTACCCTGATTGGCGTGATGCTTTTTTTGCAGTATATACGCATTTCGCCGTCTGACCTGAAGCTGCAAAAATGGCATTTTGCGGCGGTTCTGACGCAGCTTTCATTATGCGCCGCCCTTGTTGTGGCGGTGATGCTGTGCCCCGACGGGGACTGGAAGATTTTACTCGAAAGCGCCCTGCTGTGCTTTGCCTGCCCGACGGCAGCGGCGGCAGGGGTCATAACCGAAAGGCTTGGCGGAAATCTCGCTGCCACAGTCACTTACGTTGTGCTGATATCGGCGGTGGCGACCCTCTTAATCCCCGCCATGGTGCCTCTTATTCACCCTTCGGAGGAATTCTCTTTCCTTTCATACGTATGGAGGCTGATACTGAAGATTTTCCCTCTGCTGATACTCCCCGCCCTGCTAGCTTTTGCAATCAGGCGCTTCACTCCGGGGCTTCACAAGGCGATATACAAAATCAGCCACCTGAGCTTCTATATCTGGGGCGTTAGCCTTTCTCTTGGAATGGTGCTGGCTACAAGGGCCCTGGTTCTCAGCCACGCGAGCGCCCTTCTTATCTGCGGCATAGGCCTTGTCACCGTTGCCTGCTGCGCCGCACAGTACGCAGCCGGCAAGGCCATAGGCGCGAGGCTTGGAGAGGGCAGGTCTTCTTCCATTACCGCCGGGCAGTCCCTCGGGCAGAAGAACACGGGGCTTGTAATCTGGCTCGGCTACAATTTCATGACCCCGATTTCCTCCGTCGGCGGCGGGCTCTACGCCATAGTCCAGAATATCTACAACTCCTGGGAAATCTACCGAAAAGATTCTTCTATATAGCGAGCATTATGTCGTTCAGAAGGCCGCCGGCGGTCTGGCGAGTACCGGCCCCGGCACCTTGAATGAGCATAGGCGAAGGATAGTCCCCCGTCGTTATCATTATGGCATTGTCAGTCCCCTTGAGATTGTAAAGGGGACTCTCCGGACCTACCTCCGCAAGCCCAACGGTAGCATGCCCCCGGGCATCCACGGAGGCGACATAACGCAGTTTCCTGCCCTGCTCCGAAGCCTTGGCATAGCGCTCGGCAATATCCTCGGGAATGGGGCTCAGCCCGACCTGGTACTCCTCCAGAGGAATGCCGGCCTGACGGCTGAGTATCAATATCTTGCGAAGAACGTCGCGGCCGCTTAGGTCTATCGACGGGTCGGGCTCGGTGTATCCTTTCACCCTGGCATCCTCAACCAAAGCCTCGAACCCGCTGCCCTTGTAATTGTCCAGCAGGTAGTTGAGCGTACCGGAGAGCACGGCATCCATGCGCACGAGGGTATCCCCGCTCTGCACCACCCTGTCCAGGGTCACAAGCACGGGAAGGGCGGCTCCGGCAGTAGTCTCGTATCGAAGAGCTACGCCGCATTTATGGGCCTCGTCCTGCAGGGAACGGAACTGGGCGTATGTCCCGGAGAAAGGTATCTTGTTGCAAGCCACCACGCTGTAGCCGCTGTGGAAAAGGTCCTGGTAGCGGAAGCCTATCTCCGAATCGGCAGTGCAGTCCACGAAAATGGAATTCTCCGACGATATCCGGCAAAGGGCATCGGGATATGAGCCTGTACTGCCCTCGGCGAGCAGTTCTCCGGCACAGGTGAGGTCAATTCCCTCAGTATCAATCACGAACTTGCGGCTGTTGGCAAGTCCGCACACGCGGAGCACTGTCCCGGAGCGACGCTCTATGGAAGCGGCATTGTCCCTCAGCATGTCCACAAGGGCCTTTCCCACCCTTCCGTATCCTGCTATGAAAAGACGCACCACCTTGGTCTCGAAACGGTCGAAAAACTCATGGTGTATGGCCCTTATGGCCTCGTCCTCGCGTGAGGAAGGCACTATGACAGAGATATTTCGCTCGGAAGAGCCCTGGGCCGTGGCACGCACCGGAATGGAGTGGCGGCCAAGAGCGGCGAGCATCTGACCCGTGGCTCCGCTATGGCCCAGGATGTCGTCACCTATGACGCAGACTATGGAAAAGCCGGTCTCCACCTTGAGAGGATTGAGCTTTCCGAGGGATATCTCGTATGCGAAACAGCTGTCGGCAGCCTTGCGGGCCTTCCGGGCATCCGCCTGCGCAATGGCTATGCACATGGAATGCACGGAAGAAGCCTGGGTGATAAGTATGATGTTGATTCCCTCGCGGCTGAGGGCATCGAAAAGCCTGGAAGTAAATCCCGGCACTCCCACCATTCCGCTGCCCTCAAGGGAAATCAGGGCTATGCCTCCGGAATGGGCTATTCCCGTCACGCCCTCACGCACGCGGGGAGGGTTCTTCTCGACCAGGGTGCCGTCTGCCTCCGGATTGAAGGTATCCTTGACATAGATAGGTATGCCCTCGGCCACAACTGGCTGAATGGTAGGAGGATATATGACCTTGGCCCCGAAGTGGGAGAGTTCCTGGGCGGCGCGGTAGGATATGTTGGGAATGGTGCGGGCCGTCGGGACCACCTTGGGATTGGCAGTCATTATGCCGGGCACATCCGTCCATATTTCCACCCGCCTGGCATGTATGCCTACGGCAAAGAGGGAAGCCGTATAATCGGAGCCTCCCCGTCCGAGGGTGGTGGTGCGGCCGAAAGCGTCCGAGGAAATGAATCCCGGCACTATGAAAAGCTCCGCCTGAAGATGGGCCTCAATTGCGGAAGCAACTGCTGCATAAGTGATTGCGGTATCGACGGAGCCGTCCTCGAGGGTGCGGACCACCTTGCGCGAATCTATCCAGCGGCAGGCTGTGCCAAGGGAAAGGAACTTGTCCGTAACTATCCTCGTGGAGAAGAGTTCGCCGAAGCTCTCGACCGACTGAAGGCTGGCCGGGCTGAGCTCCCGCAGAAGGAATACGCCCGATGTAATCGCCTCAAGCTCAGCGAAAAGCGCATCCACGGCATCGACAGTCTTCTGCCTGTATCCGGGAGGGAAAAGGCCGTCTATGATATCGTGATGGCGCAGCTTGAGGGCCGCCATGTCCGCCTTGTAGGACTCGTCTCCGGAGGAAGCCTTGCGGCCTATCCCTATGAGGGTGTCCGTGCAGCCTCCGATGGCCGAGCATACGACTATGGTCCTGTCCTTGGCGAGGGCCTTGCCCACTATGTTTACTACCCTTGTTATCGCCTCCGCGTTGGCAACCGAGGTGCCGCCGAATTTCAAAACTTGCATAATGTGTTATCTCATAAGTATCGCCGTCAGCTTGGCGGTCTCCAGAAGGAAGCCGTCATGACCGAAACGCGATGATATTTCATAATATTCAGATGATGGTATATCCGCCGCCCAGAGCCTGCCCTCGGAAGGAGGGAACAAGCTGTCAGTATCTATGGAAACAACTGAGCAATAGGCCTTTATGCGCCCAAGGGCAGCCTTCACTCCGCCTCTTCCCCGCCCCAAGTTATGGCTGTCCAGGGAATTGCAAAGGCTGTAGTAGCAATATGCGTCGAAGCCCCTGCGCAGGAGTTTTTCACCCTGGTAGCGCTCGTACGAAGCGGCCCTGCCGGCAAAAAGCGTATCCTCGTCCTCCTCCCTCTGGGTAAGGCCATAGCCCTCGAAACAGCGGTAGGAGATAAGGGCCTGGGCACGGGCGCAGCGAAGCCCGGCGGCACCGCCTTCAAGGCTCCGCGCCTGACGGAAGGTGGGGTCGGCCTCAAGTGCCATTCTCTGGGCCTCCACGGTGGCGGACAGGTAGGGAGAGACCCTCGGAGCCGTTGCTATGAAGCAGCAGCGGCTGAAGATGTCAGGCTCGGTGACGCTCCACTCAAGGGCTTGGAAACCTCCTATGGAACTACCTATAAGCAAATCCACATGGCAGATACCCAGATGCTTGCGGACGGCAATCATGGCTGAGACCATGTCCCTCACCGTTATCATGGGGAAGTCCAGCAGCCATAGCCGTCCCGTGCCGGGATTGACGCAGGAAGGACTGACTGAGCCGTATGAAGAGCCCGGGACATTGACGCAGACTATGAAGCCCGATGCCGTATCTATGGGCCTGCCCTCCCCCACCATCTGCGGCCACCAGTCGCAGGGGTCGCTGTTGGCGGTAAGGGCATGGCATATCCAGACAACCCTCATCTTCCCGTCCCAAGAGGGATGGGAGGTATGGAAAACTATCTTCGCTGCGTCCAGAGTTCCGCCGGCCTCAAGGTCCAGACTTATGCTTATCTCATTCCTAATCATGCTGCAAATATAGTTTAAATAGAAAAATATTCAGAACATTCGCCATTTATTAGGAAAATTTTGCTAAATTTGCGGTATCATATAGAATAATAACACTTGCAAAAAGAATAATATTCCAAACATGACAGGACAGATACTCGACTCCACGGACCTGCAGATACTGCGCTGCCTGCAGGAGAACGCCCGCCTCACTACCAAGGAACTGGCGGCAAAGGTAAATCTTTCTACGACTCCCGTGTTCGAGAGGTTGAAACGGCTGGAAAGGGAAGGCTTCATCAGAAAATACGTCGCCGTGCTGGATGCCGGCAAACTCGGCAGGGGCTTCACGGTGTTCTGCTCTGTGAAGCTCAAGCAGATGAACAGGGACATAGCCCGCGACTTCGTCTCCGTCATAAAGGACATTCCACAGGTGGCCGAATGCTACAACATTTCCGGCGAGTACGACTACCTGCTGAAAATCCAGTCCCCGGACATGAAGTATTACAACGAATTCATAATCAACGTATTGGGCTCCATAGACTCCATAGGCTCCCTGCTCTCCTCCTTCGTCATGGACGAGGTCAAGAACACGCACGGCCTGTATTTGTAGTCAAAAAATCGCTCTCCGATGGCGGCAGAAAAGGATTTTTTGATTATCTTTGTAACCCGTAAACAAAGAAAGCACACAGATGATTTACGGGTTCGACAACGAAAAGTATCTGAGGATTCAGTCCCAGCACATCAAGGAGAGAATAGCCAGTTTCGGCGACAAACTGTACATGGAATTCGGAGGCAAGCTCTTCGATGATTTCCATGCGAGCCGCGTGCTCCCGGGCTTCGAGCCGGACAGCAAGCTCAAGATGCTGATGCAGATGAAGGACGATGCCGAAATCATCATCGTCATAAGCGCCGTCGATATAGAGAAGAACAAGGTCCGCAGCGACCTCGGCATCACCTACGACGTGGACGTGCTGAGGCTCAGGGACGAATTCATAGCCCGCGGGCTCAGCGTCAACTCCGTGGTAATCACCCATGTGAACGGACAGGCCAGCGCAGATGCTTACCGCAAGCGCCTCGAGAACATGGGCATAAAGGTCTATTACCACCATACAATCGAGGATTATCCCCACAACGTGGCCCTGATTGACTCCGAGGAAGGATTCGGCAGGAACGACTATGTGCAGACCAGCAAACCCCTGGTGGTAGTGACAGCCCCCGGGCCCGGCAGCGGCAAGATGGCCGTATGCCTGAGCCAGCTGTATCAGGAGAACAAGCGCGGGGTCAAGGCCGGATATGCCAAGTTCGAGACCTTCCCCATCTGGAACCTGCCCCTTTCCCACCCCGTGAACGTCGCCTACGAAGCGGCCACCGCCGACCTTGACGACGTGAACATGATAGACCCCTTCCATCTGGACGCATACGACAAGACGGCCGTCAACTACAACCGCGACATAGAAATCTTCCCGGTGATGAAGGCCTTGTTCGACGATATCTACGGCGAGACCCGATACAACTCCCCTACCGACATGGGCGTGAACATGGCCGGATACTGCATTTCCGACGACGGAGCATGCCGCCAGGCCGCCCTCCAGGAGATAGTAAGGCGCTATTACACAGCTCTTTGCGGGCTGGCCGAGGGCAAGGCCACGGAGAGCGAGGTGAACCGCATTTCGCTTCTTATGAAGCGCACGGGCATCACCACGGCCTACCGCAAGTCCACCACAGTCGCAAGGGAGAGGCTGGAGCGCTCGGGCGTAGCCTCGGCTGCAATGGAACTGCCCGACGGCACCCTGCTCTCCGCCGAGACCAGTCCCCTGCTGGGCCCCAGCGCCGCCCTTCTGCTCAACGCCATGAAACATCTGGCAGGAATAGCGCATAACGTCAAGCTGATTCCCCAGACCATGATAGAGCCCATACAGAAGACCAAGGTCACCTACCTTCACGGGCACAATCCCCGCCTCCACACCGACGAGGTGCTGGTAGCCATATCCATGATGAGCCTGCTGGACGAGAACTGCAAGATGGCCCTCGACCAACTCCCCAAGCTCGCCGGCAGCCAGGTCCATTCGACCGTTATGCTCAGCGAGGTGGACCGCAAGACTTTCAATAAGTTAGGCATAGGACTCACCTGCGACCCGGTCAGAAAAATCAAGAAAATAGATGGAATGAAAATATAATTCCTATATTCCCGTCTTTGACACTTTGATTTTGTTGAGCAGGGGGTATTTCGAGGTCTCATGGGGCTGTAGGGCCGATTTGAGGCCTCGTGATTTTTTCTGACTTTGTGGTAACATAACGGGATGAGAGGAAGGAGGGATAGAGGGGATGGGGC
>JAFVCK010000049.1 GCA_017479265.1 Bacteroidales bacterium
ATGAGAGGAAGGTGGCGTAAGCCATCCGAAATCTATGAAAAACTTCTCAGGGGTAAGCCGCGGCGGCTGGGGCAGAATGCCCCATTGAGCCGAATGTTGAAAATAAAACTAAAAAATGCTCGGTTTTTACCGGCTAAAACAGTCGCACTGCTTGTGTATCTGCCGATTTTCCTTTGTTCCCGTCAGAGAAGGACCATTACCGCTATGCAGTAGAGGAAGAAGGCCTCGAACCAGAGGTTGCCCCTGGTGTCTGCCGATATGGTGAGTTCCGTCGTGTCGTTGGAACGCAGCCAGGCGAGGTCCTCGGCGGAAGGCATGTTGCCCTGATGCCATTTGCGGACAAGGTCGCCCTCGTTGAAATAGGTGATTCCGACGGGAGAACGGTTGAGGGATATGAGGGTCTTGAAAGAGGAGTAATATGCCGAATTTTCAATTGTATAGCGTGAGACGGCATCCATGTCTCCGGGTATCAGGCTGGCGATGCTGCCGGGCTCGGCGCACACCAGCAGAAGGGGAGTGAAGCCGTTCTCTGTGGCATTGGAGATAAACTGTGCGATTTCGCTCCACTTGCCGTCTTTTACCTTGGATGGCTCGGGAACAGAACAAACCATCACATGCTCTCCTGCGGCCAGTTCGTTGCAGAAATTCCCCTCGGCATCCGTGAATTCCAGGTCTGGGAAATTCTCCGTCCTGTAGTGGTCCTCTTTGAGCATGGTCTCGGAGCGGACGAAGGTCCATG
This sequence comes from Bacteroidales bacterium, assembly GCA_017479265.1. Taxonomy (GTDB): domain Bacteria; phylum Bacteroidota; class Bacteroidia; order Bacteroidales; family UBA932; genus Cryptobacteroides. The sequence goes on from JAFVCK010000049.1 coordinate 740, forward strand.
TGGAGTCCGGCAGCTGGCCTTCGGTGAAACTGCCCTCTTCGCCATTCTTTTCGTATATGAAGACAGTTACGTAGTCTATGTTATCTCCCTCAGGGTCAAGTATTTCCGCGGCCAGCAGGCGGGTGTTGAAATTGTACGGGGTGAAGTCCTTCAGGGGAATGTTGACATAGGAATATATCAGCAGTCCGACAAGCGAGGCGCTGACAAGGTAGAAGGGCACCAGCTTGCCTTCGCGTCCCTGTCCGTATTCCTTGAAGGGGATGAAGGCGAGGGCGGAAAGGCCAAGTAGAACGAGGTTCTTGAGGAACGACTGTGCGTGAGTGAGGTGTATGGCCTCGCCGAAGCAGCCGCAGTCAAACGAGGGGTTGGCTATCCACAGAATCAGCGTCAGAAGCGTGAAGAAGGCAATGAGGCAGGAGGTCAGGATGGCGAAGAACTTGCGGTAACGGCCTGTTATAAGGGCAGTCCCGCTTATTGCTTCGAGCAGGGCGAAGGTTATGCCTATGCCCATGGAGGCCCCTCCAAGAAATCCTATATGGAAGAAATTCAGATATTCTTTGACTATCAGGGATGCCCCGACGGGGTCCATAAGCTTGAGAGTGCCGGAGACAAAGAATACGAGTCCGACGAGTATTGCGGCAAAGCGCCTCAGCCTGTTATATCCAACCTTCATGATATGGCAGCGTCAACCTCTTTCTTGATTTTTTCAAATATGTCGTCGGCGGGCAGCATCAGGCCGTCTGCTCCGGAACAGTTAATACGCTTGAATCCGGGATCCACCTCGCACTGTCTCAGATATACCTGGCGCACCCTCTTCTGGAACTCTATGTCGGCCTCGTGTATGTCCTGTCCGCCGTGCAGATATTCCCTGTCGCGGCCCTTGCGCTGCTCGGCCAGACGGCTCTGCACGAAGCCTATGGGCACGTCCAGGAATATGCTGACATCGGGGCGGGGCAGTCCGAAATGGCCGAACTCGGTGTTGAGTATCCATTCCCTGAGGTCTTCCCTCTCGGAAGGGTTGTCAACCTTGGCGCACTGGTAGGCTATGTTGGAATATACATACCTGTCCAGCAGCAGGTTGCCCTCGCCGAGGGCCTTTCTCATCTGCGGCAGGGCACCGTGCCTGTCCTCGGCATAGAGCAGGGCCACAAGCTGGGGATGCACCTTGTCAATCTGGCCGAAATCGCCCTTCAGGAACCTGCCTATGAGCTCTCCATAGACCGGAGCGTCGTAGCGCGGGAAATGGATATATTCCAACTTCCCGCACTCAAGCTGCAGGTACTGCCTCAGCCTCGCGGTCTGGGTGCTTTTGCCGGCACCGTCAAGTCCCTCGATGACGAACAGCATTACAGGGTACGTTTGATTTCTATAATCTGGAATGCCTCCACAACGTCGCCGTCCTTGACATCGTTGTAGTTCTGGATTCCGAGACCGCACTCCATTCCGGCAGGTACTTCCTTGACATCGTCCTTGCCTCTCTTGAGGGATGACAGCTCGCCGGTATAGACCACGATGCCGTCGCGTATGAGACGCACCTTGGTGGACTTGGTCATTTTGCCGTCCTTGACTATGCAGCCTGCGATGGTACCGACCTTGGAGATGTGGAAGGTCTGCTTGACGAGGGCCGTTGCGGTGACCTCTTCCTTCTTTTCGGGCTCAAGCATACCCTCTATACCGTCCTTGACTTCGTTGATTGCGTCGTAGATTATGGAATAGAGCCTGATTTCGATGCCTTCCTTCTCGGCCATGTTGCGGGCATCTGCGGAAGGACGCACCTGGAAGCCTATGATGATAGCATCGGAGGCAGTAGCCAGCATGACGTCGGACTCGGATATTGCACCCACAGCCTTGTGTATGACATTGACATGTATCTCTTCGGTGGAGAGCTTGATGAGCGAATCGGAGAGGGCTTCCACAGAGCCGTCCACGTCGCCCTTGACTATCACGTTGAGCTCCTTGAAATTGCCTATGGCTATGCGCCTTCCGATTTCTTCGAGGGTCATGTGCTTCTGGGTCTTGATGCCCTGGATGCGGAGCAGCTGCTCGCGCTTGTTGGCTATGGCCTTGGCTTCCTTCTCGTCGGTCATGATGTTGAACTTCTCTCCGGCGGAGGGGGCTCCGCTGAGGCCGAGCACCGAAACAGGGGTGGAAGGACCGGCCTCGGTGACCATCTGTCCGCGCTCGTTGAACATGGACTTGATACGGCCGTAGTAGCTTCCGCTTATCATCATGTCGCCCTTGTGGACCGTGCCGTTCTGCACCAGTATGGTGGCGAGATATCCGCGGCCCTTGTCCAACGAGGACTCTATGACGGCACCGCTTCCGAGCTTCTTGGGATTGGCCTTGAGGTCCATCATGTCGGTCTCGAGGAGCACCTTCTCCAGCAGTTTGTCAACGTTGATTCCCTGCTTGGCGGAGATTTCCTGGCACTGGTATTTGCCGCCCCATGCCTCCGTGAGTATGTTCATCTGGGAGAGCTGCTGGTAAATCTTCTCGGGCTGTGCTCCGGGCTTGTCTATCTTGTTGATAGCGAACACCATAGGAACGCCTGCGGCCTGTGCGTGGTTGATTGCCTCCACAGTCTGGGGCATCACTGCGTCGTCTGCCGCGATAATGATGATGGCGAGGTCTGTCATCTGGGCTCCACGGGCACGCATTGCGGTAAAGGCCTCATGTCCGGGGGTATCCAGGAAGGTGATGTGCCTTCCGTCAGGAAGCTTCACGTTGTATGCGCCGATGTGCTGGGTGATACCACCGGCCTCACCGGCGATGACGTTGGTCTTGCGTATGTAGTCCAGCAGGGAAGTCTTACCGTGGTCCACATGGCCCATGACCGTGATGACAGGGGGGCGTGTGACAAGGTCTTCCTCCCTGTCCTCGCTGTCCTGCTCTACCTCCTGGGTAAGCTCGGCCGTGACGAATTCCACCTGGTAACCGAATTCCTCTGCCACCAGCACGAGAGCCTCGGCATCGAGCCTCTGGTTGATGGACACCATGAGTCCGAGGTTGAAGCAGGCGGTGATGACTTTGTTCACAGGAGTGTTGTTCATCAGGGTAGCAAGGTCGTTTACAGTCACGAACTCTGTGACTTTCAATATCTTGCCCTGCTCGGCCTCCTGCTGCATCTCCTCCATCATCTTGGCCCTTGCGTCCTCTCTCTTCTCCTTGCGGTACTTGGCGCCGAAGTTGCTCTTGCGGCTTTCGTTCATCTTGGCGTAAGTCTCCTTGACCTGCTTCTGTATCTCCTTCTGCATCTCTTCCTGCTCTGCCTCCGTCATTGCAGGCTTGAAGCGGTCGCGGCCCTTCTTCTTGGAGGATTTGTCATCCTTCTTGTTGTCTTTCTTTTTCTTGGGATCGACGGCCTCTACCTTGGCCACGTCAACCTTCTTGCTGCCGTCCTTTGCAATGCGCTCCCTCTTCTTTTTCTTCTTGGGAGTGTCGAACTGGGAGAGGTCCACCTTGCCGACTATCTTGAGGCTGGGGCCTCCGACCTCGGCTGCAGCGGACTCGTTGGCAGGAGCCTGGACAGGGGCCTGAGGAGCCGCAGGGGTCTGTACGGCCTCTTCCTCTGTCTTTTCCTGTTCCTGTTCGGGCTCTGGAACCTCATTCTCGGCAGGGGCTGGTATCTCCTTCTGCTCTTCTTCCTCAGGCTCCGGCTCGGGCTGAGGCTCAGGTTCCGGTTCGGGCTGGGGCTCCGGCTCGGGCTCCGGTATGGGCTGCGGCTCTGTTACTGCCACCTCGGGCTCTTCGGGAGTCTCCACCACCTCTACGGGCTCCTCCTCCACGCTTTCTTCCTCCTTCCTGGGTGCTCCTCCCAGGCTCGTGCTCTTTATGATGGTCTCGCGCACGGGCTCGAATTCATCTTCCTCATCCTGCTGCTTGCGGGTGTTCTTCTCGATAATTTCCTTCATCTTGATGTCCACCTGCGCGGCTTCCTTGGCGGCCTTGAGGTCGTCGCCGAACTTCTTTTCAAGCTCGGGAAGATACTCGTCGGACACTTTGGCGTTAGGATTGAGGTCTATGCCGGCACCCTTCTCGTTGAGGAAGTCCACCAGCGTCTGCAATCCGATGTTGAATCGCTTGGTAAGTTTGTTCAGTCTGATTTCTGCCATATATAACCCCTTGACAATTAATATTATTCTTCAAATTCGGCCCTGAGGATGCCCATGACTTCCTCTACGGTCTCGTCCTCCAGGTCGGCGCGCTTTGCTACATCGGCCGGGCTCAGTGCGAGCACGCTCTTAGCGGTGTCGCAACCGATGGACTGGAGCTTCTCAATGATCCAAGGCTCGATTTCGTTGGCGAACTCTGTGAGCAGCACGTCCTCTTCCTCCTCCTCGGCGGCATTCTTGTCCACCTCTCTCCAGACCTCTATCTCACGGCCTACCAGCATACCGGCGAGCTTGATGTTCACGCCGCCGCGGCCGATACCCTTCTTGACCTCCTCGGGATGCATGAATACGCGAATCTTGTCGGTCTCGCTCTCTCCCATGTCGATGGAAGAAATCTTTGCAGGGGACAGGGCCCTCTGGATAAGCAGCTGGGTGTTGGCCGTCCAGGGAATCACGTCGATGTTCTCGTTGCGGAGCTCGCGGACTATGCCTATTATGCGGGAACCCTTCACGCCTATGCAGGCTCCGATAGGGTCGATTCTGTCGTCGTAGGACTCCACGGCCACCTTTGCCCTCTCGCCGGGGATGCGGACCACCTTCTTTATGGTGATGAGACCGTCGTAGATTTCAGGCACTTCCTGCTCGAAGAGCTTCACGAGGAACTCGTCGGAGGTGCGGGACAGCACTATGTAGGGAGTGGTGTTGTTCTTCATTTCCACGCTCTTGATGATGGCGCGGACGGTGTCGTTCTTCTTGAAGTGCTCGCCGGGAATCTGCTCGCTCTTGGGCAGGCGCAGCTCGTTGCCTTCCTCGTCGAGAATAAGCACTTCCTTGGCCCATGTCTGATAGACCTCTCCTGTGAACAGTTCGCCCACCCTCTCGGTGTAGGTGTTGTACAGGTTGGCCTTCTCTATGTCCATGATGCGGCCCTGCAGGTTCTGGCGGATGTTGAGTATTCCACGGCGGCCGAAGTCCTTCATGGATATGGCCTTGGCGTAGGTCTCGCCCACCTCGTAGTCGGTCTCGCCCATTTCCTCGAGATCCTCGAGGGAAATCTGGGACACGGGGTCCTCGACCTCTTCCACCACCTCCAGGTTCTGCCAGATTTCGCAGTCTCCCTTGTCAACGTTGATGATGACGTCGAAGTTGTCTGCGCTGCCGTAAATCTTGGCGAGCTGGGTCATGAAAACATCCTTGAGCACACCCATCATGACGGGCCTGTCAATGTGCTTTTCGTCTTTGAAGAGCGCGAACGCTGTCCTCAAATCGATTTTCTCTTCTGAATTTTTCATATTTCGTTCTTTGTATTATTCAAAACTTATATGCGGAGTCACGGAGTTCACTTCCTCCATGGGGAAACTGTCCTCGTGCAGGACATCCTCCTTTTTCTTCTTGCCCTCGGGGACCTCGCGCACAGTGTACCTCAGGGTAATGGAACCTTCGTCCGCCCCCGTCAGCGTGCCGGTAATCTTGCGGCCGCCCTTGAGGCGGACTTCGACGAGGGTGCCGACGGCCTTGAGGAACTGCCTCAGGACCTTGAATGGCTGGTCCAGCCCGGCGGAGGTGACGGTGAGGGAATAATCCTCGATTTCCCTGTCGAACAGGGCCTGGAAGGACTCGCTGAGGGCCACGCAGTCGTCCATGGAGACTATGCCTTCGGCGGATTCTATGGTAAGCTCGATGTCATTGTCGGCGCTTACCTTTACCTCCACGACGAAGCATCCCCTTGCCTGAACGGGCACTTCCATCTGCTGTAAAATAGTCTGTTTGTCCATCATATTGCACAAGGGCCTGTATCATAAAAAAGATAGAGAACCTGCGTCCTCTATCTGTCTCACGCTGCAAATATACTCATTTTTAATGAAATCGCCAAGAATTTTAGCGGAAACACCGCTTCCGAGGCCATCTTTTGGCGAAAAACTTAGAAGCTGTTTAAATTTCAATCGTAGATTTTGTTATACATAAGCCGGCAGAAGGCGAGTTGCACCATCGCTTCTCCGGTGTCAGAGTAGAATTCATAGTCCATGGCAATTCTCCGAAAGTTTTCCAACCATGAGAACGA